>CALRDL010000003.1 GCA_943354905.1 Candidatus Nomurabacteria bacterium | reverse complement strand
CTCGATCCATTTGCTCTCAGGAAAGAAATTGATGAGCTTGTACACAAAATCCAAAAGCTTTCCAAATGGCATTTATGATATACTTTTTGTATTAAAAACTTAATCCGCCCAGATTAATTCTTGGTAACATTATTAGATGAGGCCATACGGCCCGCACCTCGTTATTTATTTTTAGGTAAAAAAGCTTCATTATAGTCATCTAGCATTGAAGTATAGTCACAAATCTGATCTCGAGTTATAGGAAAAGGTTTTGAATTAATGAGTGTATATTTTTTTAATAGATATTCTTGCAAACTAGAGTAGGGGTATTCGTTGATAAAATCTTTTAAATCACTTATAAAAGAATTTGGTTGTATTTTCCACTCTTTATTCTTTAATTTTGCAGGATTCAGGTGAATATAGGAATAGACATACATCAAATACTCATTTTTATTTATATGTTTTGATTTGAATGTACCTTGGAATAGAGAACCAACTCTAGAATGTTTTTTATTGAAGTACATAGAATACCCAGTCTGGACTTTTTGCATAAACTTTGATATTCCGCCTTCGACGAGTGGAGTGAGCAGAAGGTGGAAATGGTTTGGCATTAGGCAATAGGCTCCTATGGCGACTATTGGCTCACCTCTTTCTTTTTCAAATATTTTTTCGATGTTGTCGTTGTGAGCTGTGTTACTCAGATGTATTTGCTTGGTGCTGTTCGAAACATATAGCAAAGCCATAAATCTCCTGTATTCATAATGGTTTTGGAAGAGGATTCTTTTTTCAACGCCACGATTGTAGACGTGATATATCTCTCCTGTTTCAAATTTCACTTTTCTTTGCATATCCACAGCATATCAAGGTTTCACCTTGATGACAAGAAAAAAAGATCAAGGTTTCACCTTGAGGGTGAAAAGACTTGATATTTATAGGTGGTTTGGTGTATGCTCTTTTTGAGTAGTACAAAAAATTTAAAAAGAAAGGAGGTGGCATGATGAGACTTTTTATTTTGGTTTTGTTGCCCGGGATTTTGTCCGGGCAGGAGACTCATCCTTTCCATGCTGAGTCCGGCATGGGGGTGCGTCTCGAGAAGAAGGAATTCTTTCTCGAACCCACTGCCGAGTGGGTAAACAGCAAACTGCGCCTCTCGTTTGAGGGGGGCGTGATCGTAAAGAGAATCGATTTCTTCGGGGGAATTTTTCCTCTCCGGACTGGAGTTAACATTCCCGTTTGGCGGGAAGTTAAAGTTGCTTGCGTTGTGGAGCGCAAACAACTTCTGGGGGGTTTCTCCCTCCCCATAAAAAAAGGAGAAATCGTTTTTCTCGCGAATCAGAGGACGGTGAAGACCGTTTTTTTGATTCGCATCGAAAAGTAATCTGGCCCTGTGGCAGACGGAAGTCGCCACGGGGCTTCTTTCGTTTAACATCAAGGTTTAACCTTGATGGGTTTATCTCGCGTATTCGATAATCCTAGTTTCGCGGATCATGGTGACTTTGATTTCACCTGGGTATTTTAATTCTTGTTCTATTTTGAGAGCGATATCACGAGCCATGAGTTTAGCTTCAGCGTCAGAAATTTTATCAGGTGTAACAAAAATTCTTATTTCACGTCCAGCTTGAAGAGCGTATGATTTTTCGACAGCAGGGAAGGCGTTTACCAATGCTTCAAGTTCTTGTAATCTTTTTAAATAATTTTCTACTGAATCTCGGCGAGCTCCAGGACGGCCTCCAGATATAGCATCAGCTGTCTGGACAATGATTGACTCTATTGTTTCATAAGGATAATCTTCGTGGTGGGACTTCATAGCCGTGATTATGCGTTCGTCTGCCCCAAATTTCTGCAAAATTCTCATACCTATCTCTATGTGAGTGCCTTGGACTTCGTGGTCGAGAGCTTTACCTATGTCGTGGACCAATGCACCAGCTTTGGCTATAGCTACATCCGCACCGAGTTCTTCAGCGAGCATTCCAGCTATGTGAGTCATCTCGATGGAGTGCTGGAGGACATTTTGACCGTAACTTGTACGAAAATATAGACGTCCGATTATGGCGACTATGCGTGGATCGAAGTTGAAAATCCCACATTCATAAACAGCTTGCTCACCTTTTTCTTTGATTATTTTATTTATTTCTTCTTTGGCTTTATCGACTAATTCTTCTATTTTGGCTGGCTGAATTCTGCCATCTAGGATTAGATTCTCGAGGGCTAGGCGAGCGACTTGTCGGCGAATCGGATCGAAAGAAGAGATAACAATAGACCCCGGAGTATCATCGACAATGAGCTCAACTCCAGAGGCTCTTTCAAAAGCGCGAATATTTCGTCCTTCTTTCCCAATGATTTTGCCTTTGATTTCGTTGTTTGGTATAGCAACGACAGTAGTCATGAGTTCGGATGCTGTACTGGAAGCTAGACGTTGGATACTTGTCGCCAAGATGTCTTTTGCTCGACGATCTAGTTTTTCCTCATTAGTATTTTCAAGTTTTTGAATTCTAACTAAGATATCTTCTTCGTATTTCTTCTCAATATCTTTTAACAATTCTTCTTTGGCTTCATTTTCGGACAACTTTGAAACTCTTTCGAGTTCAGTTCTCTTTTCATCTTCTATCTTCAAGACTTTTTCTTGGATTTTTTTTATTTCTTCTACTTTTAATTTTATACTGTCTACTTCTTTGTCTATTTCTACTTGACGCGCATCTAAGAATTCATCTTTTTTAATAAGTCTTACGTCCTTTTCCTTAAACTCTTGTTCTTTCTTCTTTTCCTCTTCTTTTAACTCTAGGAACTTGGTTTCTGAGAGCTTTTTGGCTTCATCAGTTATCCTCTGAGCTTCTTCTTTTGCCCCTACCATCATTTGTTTGATATCTATCTCGATGGACCTTCTTTTTCCAAGCGCTATCAATACGCGAAGGAAGTATCCTATTACAATACCCAAAACAAGCGCGCCTGCGCTCATAAGTATTGTTACCAATGTTATGTTCATAAGCTTGTGTGAGCTTATAAGAACGTGCCGTATATTACTTTCGGTGTTGCTTTATTTCCAAGAAAATACTTTGTAGGAAGGATTTTAATTTTTCACTTATTTTTTCTCTTGTAAACTTCATAATATATGGGATATTCCTCTAAACTCAATTCTAATTTTTAAAATTCAACATTTTTAGTATACCAAATTGCTCACTTTTTGTCCATTTTGTGCTAGAATGTTCTTATGTACTCTGGGTTACAATTATGGAAGAATCTTGTGATTTACGCTTTCAATGCTTTTTCGATCCCACTTCTTTTAAATACTCTTTTTTCTCCTTGGAAGAATGATCGGGACGCCGGAGAAAACGCAGGACTTTTGGAAAAATTTGTTTTCGCTATTTTCTCTCGAGTTTTAGGATTAGTGGTACGCATGATTCTCATTATCCTAGGACTTATATTTACTTTTTTAGTTATTCTAACTTTTCCTGTCTTTTTTTTCATACCGATAAAAATAAATCAGGAATATTTGCAAAATCTTGGAAGTTTTGGTAGTTCACTTTCTCATGGAGACACTTGGAGTCTAAATATTCATGGACGAAATATTGTCGGATCTTCTCGGCAGAAAATTTATGGAAAAGAAAAAGCTTTGCGAATGATTGAACGCGGACTTTCAAAACAATCCAATCGTAATATTTTACTCGTTGGAGATACTGGAAGTGGTAAATCCACCTTGATTTCTCATTTAGGACGTCTCGGACAATCCGGACTTTCTTTTTCTGGTATTCGTAATCATCGAGTTGTAGAATTGTCTGTCGAAGGAATCAGCTTGGAGGATTTCGAACGATGCCTAACAGAAGGAGTAAATGCCGGTAACGTAATTATTGTCATCGAAAACATTCATAACTATGAATCTTCGTATGAAAAATTGATGCCATATCTAGAGACTTCAACTTTAGGAATAATAGTCACGACTGATTCTTTAAACCATGACAAGGTTCTTAAAAATCATCCCGAATTTCTTTCTAAATTTGAAAAAATCGATATAGAAGGAACAAACCAAGAAGATACAATTTCTATAATTCAAAACGAAGCTTATGCACTTTCGATATCCATTGAAGATGAGGCAATATTGGAGATAGTTCGTCTGGCTGATCGTCTGATCCACAATCAATCCGAACCTTTGAAATCGCTTTTAATCTTGGAAGAATTGCAGACTTTGGGAAGAACTGTGACTGTGTTCGACGTGCAACAGATCATTTCTGATAAAACAAATATACCCATAGGAGAAATAAACGCTGATGAGAGAGAGGTCTTAAGAGGTCTCGAGGTGTCTATGAGAAAAAAGATTATTGGACAAGATGAAGCAGTAAATGATGTATCTGAAGCCTTGATTCGTTTGCGTACTGGTATCTCCGATCATAGCAAACCAGCAGGAAGCTTTTTATTTTTAGGGCCGACTGGTGTTGGGAAAACTTATACTGCTAAAATATTAGCTGAGAGTTATTTCGGTAGAAAAAATGCCATGATTCGTTTTGATATGAGTGAATTTTCATTGCCAGAATCAGTGACGCATTTTACCGAAAGACTAGCTGTCTCCATCGAAGAGGCCCCACTTTCACTTGTATTTTTTGATGAACTTGAAAAATCCAACGTACTTATTCGCAATTTACTTTTACAAGTTTTAGACGAGGGGAGAATCACCCGCAATTCTGGTAGAGAAGCGAGTTTTAAAAATGCTATCATAATCGCAACCTCAAACGCAGGTAGTAAAGATATCATTCTCAATCCAGATATAGAAAAAAAGAATTTGATAAATCAATTGATAAGTCAAAATATTTTTGCTCCAGAATTTTTAAACAGATTCAATAGTGTTATTCTTTTTAAGCCTCTTAAGGTTGCTGAAGTTCGAAAGGTTACAATGATCATGTTAAATGAATTTAAAGAAAGACTTTTTGCTGATAAAAAAATAAATTTAGAAATTACCGAGGCACTCATTGATAAGGTTGCCTTGGCTGGGTTTGATCCTGACTTTGGTGCTCGTCCGGTCAAACGAGCAATGGAAGAAATAGTCGAAAATAAAGTGGCGGAGTATATAATGGCAGGAAATAGTGGTGGTAGTATTAAAATAGTTTAGGCAATTTTGGATAAGATTCTAGTGTCTATGAGAATTCGATGTTTTACTATTGACAATAGTATAGCAATTTTGCTATACTTGGTTTTGTGGGGTAGTCGTATTATAATTAAGTGATGGAAAGTCAATATTCTGTTTTATTTTTTGATAATGTAAAAAATTTTATTGCGACCTTGCCAAATGAAGATCAAGGTAAAATAAATGGTATTGTCACAGCAATAGAATCTGGAGAATTTAAATCTCTTTATATTAAAACTCTTAAAACATCGATCAAAGAATTAATAATAAAAAAATATAGATTTGTTTTCTTTATTCATAAAAACACATTTTACTTTATGAGAGCTTTTATTAAAAAAACTGCCAAAACCCCAAAAATAGAAATAAAAAATGCTGAAAAACTATATAAAAAGATACTGAAAATTATAAATAATCAATAAAAAAATGAAAATAATAAAAGTTGGTAAAAATGAAATATTAAAACTTTATACACCTAAAGAAGTTTTTAAAAAAGCTTCAAAGTCTAGGGTTTTTCAAGATGCTTATAATGAGGAAATTGTACGGTTAAGACTTTCTAGCAAAATCAAAAAAATTCGTTTGGAAAAACATCTTACACAAAAGGATGTTGCAGGAAAAGCTCAAATGCCACAATCCGTAATTGCTCGAATTGAAAGCGGTACACATGGTTTTTCTCTTGGCACTTTAAATAGAATTGCCAAAGTATTTAACAAAGAAGTTGAGTTGGCTTAGGTATTGGGAAATTCTATATCCAAATTGGAATCTTGCTAATTAATTACACACTTTTAATACCTAGTGCAATCTCTAAAGAACTTATCATGCAGTTAAAGTATTGTAAAACACTGCCTGCCGAATTTAAACCTAAGAAAATTTCTTTATTGTTCTTAATATATGTATCTAAATTTTTGAGAGAGAGTTTGAAATTAGGATCACTTGATCTACTCTCTTCATAAAATTTTTTAATTGCTTCTAAATATATTTTTTTAATTCTCTCTCTTTCGGCATTAGCACTACGCAGAGCTTCTTTGGCTCGAGTTTTTGTTTCATAATTGTATATATTAAAAAATTTTTTGTCCATAAGTTTATTTTTTCTCTGGAGCTTTGGACTTTGTGACTATTTCATCTATTATTCCATAAGTTTTTGCTTCCGGGGCGTCCATAAAGAAGTCTCGTTCTACATCTTTTTCTATTTGAGGTAAAGACTTGCCAGTATTTTTTGCAAGTAATTTATTTAGATTATCTCTTGTTTTCAATATGTGTTTAGCACTGATGGCTATGTCTGTCGCTTGGCCTTCGACTCCACCTAAAGGTTGATGGATCATTACTTCGGCATTTGGGAGAATAAATCTTTTTCCTTTTTTCCCAGACGACAAAACCATCGCCGCACCGGAAGCAGCTATTCCAACACAGAAAGTGGAGACATCCGGACGGATATGGTTCATAGTATCGACTATGGCCAAGGTGGAAGTGACTGACCCACCTGGAGAGTTTATATACAAATAGATATCTTTTTTGGAATCTTCGGATTCTAAGAATAGAAGTTGAGCAATGATAATGTTGGCAGTCTGGTCATCTATCGGTCCAGCTAAGAACACTATGCGCTCACGAAGCAGACGTGAATAAATATCGTAAGCTCGTTCACCAAATTGAGACTTTTCTATGACAGTTGGTATTAACATAACCATATAATATATCTTATTTAAGTTTTTTTCAAGTCCTTAAAGATTTTCTAAGAATTGAAAAATCTTTTCGTTCGTGAGGACGTTCTCTGCATGCATCCGCGCGCGCTCGGGGTCGGCATCTTTGTAGTGTTCGAGTATATGGGCGACTTCTTTAGCAACTTGTTCTTCATCGGCGAGAATTTTTTCGACTTTAGCTATCTCGTTTAAAATTAGAGCTAATTTTGCTTTTTTCTCGCCATCAGTTCGAAAATCTTTCTTTAAATCATCAATAGTTTTATTCAAATGTTTCAAGTAATCGTCAAACTTGAGCCCCATCTGAGTGATATCAGACTCCATTCTCTGTAATATTTTATTTAATTCTATTTCAATCAGAATTTCTGGAACTTCAAGTGTACTGTCTTCGATTATTTTTTCAATAATCTGTAAACGAGTCTTTTCTTTGGCTAGATTTTCTTTTTCTATCTTTATATTTTCTCGGAGTTTGGTTTTAAAGTCGGCGATATCTGTAAAGGGCCCAAGAGCCTGAACAAAAGCATCGTCAAAAATGGGCAACCCGCCCGACTGAACGTCTTCAGTCGTTCGGGCGGGTTCTGGCTCAGCCTCCTTATTTTCCTCCTTGTCAGGGGGAAGTCCATTTTCCTCTCCTGATAATGGGATGTCTGCCTGCTCAGACAGGTTGGGAGGGGTTGCGTCCGCCATCTTTACTTTTGGAGCTCGAGATTTCCTGATATCGAGAATAGTATTTTCTAAATCTTCCTCAGTAACATCTGTATTTTTTTCTGCGTCGGTGATTTTTGAAATTATAATTTTGGCAATATTTTTATAGTCGGGGAGAGTGATCTCGGGTAAGACTGCAGTTTGGATTTTGAATCCGAGTGGGTTTTTGCGAGCCAACTTTGTGATTGAAATTTCTGGTCGACTGATAGCATCAATTTTCTCATTGCCCATTTCTCCTGCAATAATTTTCGGATAATGATCATTCAAAGCCATTTGAGCCATCTCTTCTAATATGGTTATTTCTGGAACATTAGAAAGAAGTACATTTTCTGGAATTTTGCCTTTCCTGAATCCATCTAATTTTACATTTTCTCCGATTTTCTTTAAAGCTGTGTTGAAATAAGTTTCGAAAATATCAACATCGATTTCTCCTTCGATCTCTATGATGCTTTTCGGTAATTTTTTTATAGTTATTTTCATGTTTTCCAGTTTATATTGTTAAAGTGGTTTTGTCAAAAAAAGCCCCGATATATCTCGGGGCTTTTTTTGGTAGTTTCTTATTGCTTTTTATATTGCACTGTCTAAATTTTCGAGATCCACACTATTTAAATTTGCCTGCATTTCTGTAGTGTTTTCATCACTAGTCGAAGTCTCGCTTATTTTTTTTTCTAACTCGGAGTTATTCTTTTGGTTTTGATTCCAAAGATATACTCCACCTAGGATCAGGATTGTGATGATAACAATTAATCCTACTAAGGCTCCATTTGATTTTTGTTCTGGTTCCATATTTTTATTATTAGTTTAATAATGTTTTATTCTACTTCTTTTTCCTCTTTTTTTACATTTTCACCACGCAAGTTCTTTATTTCTTTTATAGCTTGATGCAGACTGTCCTTAGATTCTTTTAATAGGTCTTTGGCAACTCTAGCGCCAAGTTTTATTTTTTCAAAGATTTCTGGTGTTATCGTTATACAATCAGTCGGTATTAAAGCTCTCACTTCAGTCAATTTGGTTTTTGCTTCGGCTAATTTTTGTTTTGATAAGTCTAAAGATTCCTGTGCAAGAGTAGTATTCTTACCTTCTTTTTTTAATTTTTCGATCACTATTCCAATTCTAGTCTGAGACTTTTCGAGTTCGGTTGTAGCAACCTCGAATTTTTTAGTAACCATCTCTTTTGCTTTTTCACAAAAGTCTTTTTTCTTTTCAGTATCAGCAGTTTTCCATTCTTCTTTTTTAGTTTTTAATTCAGTCAAAAAGCTTTCTCTATCTTTTTTTATATCCGTGAGAAAGACTTCTTTTCTTGTTTTTTTCATCATTTCTTCTTTTCTTTCACGTTCTTTAGAATTTCTTGGAGCTTCTCCGGGGCATGCTGTATATTCACATCTTGGACCTGTTCTACTAACATAAGATCCATCGGGGCATTGTTTAGCATCTTGGGTACAAATTGTATCAGAATTATCCAATTCTTTCTCAGCTTGAACTAAACCCACAAAACTCAATAAACCCACAATAATCAAAAAACCTAAATATTTTTTCATAATTTTTATATATTAATTATTATAATGCTGACCTGGGTTTATTATACACCCTATGAAGTCTATTTGTACAACAAGATTATTTAGAGACTATTCAAAATTCTTCAAGTAGATTTCTTTGTATCTTTCTTCGCATTCTTTGATGACTTTAATAGCTTCGTCTTTGTCAAAAAATCCTTTAGTTATACCTGTTCCTGGTTTTTTTAGATATTTTATATGTTCCCAGAAATAAGTAGTTTCTTTTTTAAATTGTTCACCGAGGTCTTCGATGGACTGAATATGTTCACTTCTTTTATCATCAGCCAAAACAGCGATGATTTTGTCATCTACTTCTCCGCCATCAACGAATTTCATTACTCCAATAACTCGAGCTTCAACAAGACAGCCGGGGATTAGTGGCTCCATGACATTTACGATCTCGACATCGAGTGGATCACCATCATAATCCCAAGTCTTGGGAATAGCACCATAAGCAAAAGGGTAGGCGAGTGAAGAATATCCAACTCGGTCGAGTTTGAGTTGACCTGATTCTGTGATGGTTTCGTATTTATTTATTGAACCTTTGTTGATCTCTATTATAGAGTTTATTACGTCATTTTTCTCACTGTTATCTTCATTTATAAAAGCGGGAAGAACATGCAATAAATTTAGCATGTATTTTGAAGGTTTATGATTTATATTTGCCATAAGTATAGTATAAGTCTATTCTTCCTTTTTTTCAACCATGGGAGCTTCTTTTTCTTCAGTGATTGTGCCATCGCCTTTTATGTCTATTCTCCAACCTGTGAGTTTAGCGGCTAAGCGTACATTTTGACCACCTTTTCCTATGGCTAGAGAAAGTTGATCATCAGCTACTTCTACTATTGCTTTATGGTCTTGCTCTTCTATTTCTATAGATAATACTTTTGCTGGAGAGAGAGAATTGGTTACAAATATTTTCGGATCTACTGACCAAGGGATAATATCTATCTTTTCTCCTCCGAGTTCATTTGTGACAGTGTTTACGCGAGTTCCTTTTTGTCCGACACATGAACCAACTGCATCAATATGTTCATCATTTGAATGGACGGCTATTTTTGAACGAGCACCAGCTTCTCTGGCTATAGATTTTATTTCCACAATACCATTTTCTATTTCTGGGGCTTCAACTCGGAAAAGTTTCTCTATGAATTTAGGATGTGTCCGAGAAAGGCGAAGGTTTATACCTCGTGGAGAATCTTCAACTGAAAAGAGATAAGCACGAATTCTCTGTCCACGAACAAAATATTCACCTGGGATTTGTTCTTCGACTGGTAGGATGCCTGTAGCACGATTAAAATCAACATAGACATTGCCTCGTTCTACTTTCTGTACTACTCCAGAGATTATTTCTCCTTCTTTTGTGCCATATTCATCTATGATAGAAGTGCGTTCTGCTTCACGGATCTTTTGTATAATGACTTGTTTTGCTGTTTGAGCAGCTATACGCCCATAGTCATCTTTGGCTTCTAGTGGAAATATTATTTCATCATTTAGCTCTATACCTTTTTTTATTTTCTGCGCATCTTCGAGCATGATATGGTGTTCACTATTAAAATGCACACGCTCGTCTGATTCTGCAGAATCATGTAGTACAATATCCATCAAGGCATTGTTTTTATTTACAGAATATTCTTTGTTCTCCATTTCTTGGTCGATGATAGCGATAGTATCATCAACTACGATTTTAATTTGAAAAAAGTCTGTTTTACCAGTTTCAAGGTCAAATTTAGCCCGAATTATCTGACCCTTTTTACCGTAATCTTTTTTATAAGCTGCCGCCATAGCTTGTTCGATGGCGTCCAATATTTTTTCTTTTGGAATCTTTTTCTCTTCTTCTAATTGCTCCAATGCTGATTTGAATGTTTTTAGATCTAACATATGATTTAGTTTTTTAAAATAAAAAGCCCTGTTGCGACAGGACTTATACACTAACAATAGTATCATATATTACGTTTTAATGCAATTTTTGTTAGTTGTGTTATCATAACAACATGGCAAATACCGAAACAATATATACTCCAGAAAAGAAAAAAGAACCAATTTCTCTAACTTCTGAACAAAAAAATTCTGTTCGCAACATAACTCTCGGGATTGAAGAGGTCGATGAAAATATCCGTTCTATGGCCCAAGAGGATGTGGTTCAAACTCTTGAAAATGGGCACCCATTAAATCGGATTATTACTGATACAAAAGGAGAGATGATAGGATACATAGCTTGTGAAGATTTCGTTCCCCATGAAGCATATATAAAATATCTTGGTACAAACAAGCAAGCTGGGCGTAATTTATTTACTGAAATACCAGCATTTTTGGAGTATGCAAAGAATCAAGGATATACTAAATTAAATTTTCATGGTTGGAATGACCGCTTGAATCATGTTTTAGAGAGGTATGGATTTAAGCGGATTAAAACTGACAGTATGGGAGGCTTTTCAGTTGATTTTTACGAAAAAGTATTGGTAGAACAAAAATCTTCAGAGGAAATCGAAAAAGAAAGAGCAAATGCTTTCGAGATAAAGTATATAAAAAGAGTAACTGAAGAATATCAAAAAACTCTATTAACTTTTGGCGGAGAAGTTCGTCCTTTAAAAGAAAGATTAATTACTGAATATTTTCAAAATTTAAGCATGCGCTTGCAAAGTCAAACTGATTTCAAATTTAGCGACAGGCAGAAAATAATACTAAAATTAAAATTGGCACGACATTTACAAAATAACGAAACTTGCGATAGCAACACTCTTTTTGATGCAGTTATAGAAAGTCCTAAATTTTTAGACACAGACAAGGGTTCTTTCTATAGATTATTTGAAGTTCATGAAGAGAAAACGTTGCAAAAAATCGCAGAAATTAGGAAACAAAGAGCTCTCATTACTGGCAAAGAATCTCTAAATCCGTACGAAAATCTTTTTGAAACAAAATCTGGGAAATATTATGTGGCTCGATTACTAAATATGCCACACTTAGAAGAAGAGTCAGAATATATGAAACATTGTATCGGAACCAGCGATTCGTACATAAACAGGATAAAGCGAGGCGAAGTTGAAATTTTATCTTTTCGTCAGGTTCCTAAAATTAATCCTAAAACTCAAAAACTTGAACAAGATATACCGATTATCACAATTGAATACAATCTAAAAACTAAAGTCATAGAACAGATTAAAAAATCTAATAATGAATATATAAGTACGAATGATCCGTTTTTTAGTGATGTGGTGGATGCACTCAGTAAGTTGCGCGGGACTAAAACTGATACAGGAGAACTTCGTGATTTCAAAAAAATTGCTCCGAGTGAACTTGAAAATATTTTAGTGAAAGATTATCATGTGTTGACCGAACGGGGAGAAGTTGCCATTTCGGAATTCAATCCGGACGATTTTGTTCTAAAAATAGGAACGATAGAAGATGTGGACAAGGTGTCGAACCTAGATGCTGTAAAAGTTATACAGGCTACCTCAGGATTAAAAATTCTTCCGGAACAAATTGCAAGAAATCTTGCCCAGATAAATATAAATACCAAGATGTATCTTGGGAAACTTGAACCAAGCATGTTTGTAAAATTACCAGACCATGTTGAGCATATTTGTATCTCACTTCCAGAAGTTGGGATTAGGCGTAGTAGCTTAGAAATCGGTGGTAAGACTAAAGAAGAGCTTAAAAAAGAATTGAGAGAAAATGGAATAAAAACTAGTCCTGAGGTTGAATATATGATCGATAGTCCTGATTTTATTACATTAGAAAATAAAGAAAATATAAAATTAGTGAGGTTGAAAATCAAAGATCTGGGGTTTACTGAAAGTGCCAATACAGATCAAATTTATGATAAAGCCAGAGAATTGGGCTTGGAATTATGTCCACCCGAAGTCGGACTTTATCAAAGATTGAAAGATAAAGATCAGCCATTTAATGAATGGTACCGAATAGCTATGAAACAAATAGCTGGTCGGGGTGGCTACTTGGGCGTCTTCAACCTCGGGCGCCGTGGTGGCGGTCTGTGGCTGAACGACGATTGGGCGGATCCTAGGGACAAGTTGGATCCCGAGACTGAGTTTGTCTTCCGTCTAGCAAGTTGATGCTTTAAATTTTTGTATCTTTAAATCTTTTTTGATTTTTGGATCCTTTGATCATTTGGGTTTTTATTTTTCTGGTGTACTTACTTAAGTTTGGTTTCTTCGGGCGGTTATGATTTCCCGATACCATGCTGGCAGACATAAATTGAGAACGTGATCGGTTAAGGCTTATTGCGGAGGATTTATGGAACTCTTTAAAAAAAGAAAATACTTGGTATAGAATACTCTCGCATTGTCCTAGTAGGTCATTCTACTTAATGAGATGCGGAATAATATTAGAAATTATTTATCTAGCAATGAAAACCATACTTTTAATTAGTTTTTTTTGTTATAATATATTAAATGCAAATAGACGAAGAACAGTTAAAGAAATTTATCCTAGATTCAGGACTTGTAAAACGTTCTGATTTTGATGATGTGGCTAAAAAAGCACAAGAGAAGAAACAAAAATTTGGCAACGTGCTTTTGTCAGAAGGTAAAATATCCGAAACTGATCTAAAACGCATGGAGGCTTTTGTTTTAGGTATTCCTTTTGTAAGTTTAGTAGGTCAAAAGATAGATTTCACCATACTCTCTCTCATCCCAGAACCCATAGCCAGAAATTATAATATTGTAGCTTATAATAAAAATGGGGACACTCTCGAAGTAGCCATGCTTGATGTAGATGATCTTCCAGTTATTGATTTTATAAAAAAACGTTCTGGTTTTAAAATTTTATCTCGTCTTACAGACACTGTTTCTATCAAGGCAGTGCTTGTTCAGTACAGGAAAAGTTTACAAGTAGAATTTGATAATATTATTCAAAAAGAATCAAATAATATTAAAGAATCAAATAAAGTGGAGGATAAAGAAAAGTCAGCGACTGAATTAAAAGAAATGGCGGAAGATTTGCCAGTTATAAAGATAGTTGATTCACTTGTTTTTCACGCTATTTTACAAAATGCTTCAGATATTCATATTGAGCCAGGAGAAAAAGATCTGACTATTCGTTATCGTATAGATGGCATATTGCATGACGCGATGGTGCTCGACAAAAGCGCGGCCTCCGGTATCACCGCTCGTATTAAAGTTCTCGCAAATTTGAAACTTGACGAAAAAAGATTGCCACAAGATGGAAGATTTAAAAAAGAAGATAATGGAGAAAAGATTTCTTTTCGTGTTTCTATTTTGCCAACTTTTTTTGGAGAAAAAACTGTTATTCGATTACTCAAAGAAAATTCTCATGGTTATACTTTGGAAACTCTAGGGTTTCACGGTGAAGCTCTCGAGCGAATTCATGATTCTTTAAAACAAAGAACTGGGATGATCCTAGCGACTGGACCGACTGGTTCGGGTAAGACGACGACGCTTTATACTATGCTCGAGATTTTAAACAAACCAGAAGTAAATATTTCTACTGTTGAAGATCCTATTGAATATCAAATGCCGAGAGTGAATCAGACTCAAGTCAAACCGGAGATAGGACTTACTTTTGCTAACGGACTTCGTTCACTCCTCCGACAAGATCCAGATATCATCATGGTCGGAGAGGTGCGTGATAGCGAGACAGCAGGATTAGCCGTCAACGCTTCACTCACTGGTCACTTGGTTTTGTCTACTATCCACACGAACTCAGCTTCTGGGGCCGTACCTAGAATGATAGACATGGGAGTCGAACCTTTTTTGATTACAGCTACAGTCAAGACTATTATCGCTCAGAGATTGATACGAAGACTTACGCCAGCTAAAGAAAAATACTTTTTATCCGAAGCTGAAAAAAAGAATTTAGCCAAGATTGTCGACATCGATCGTATGCTTACTTTACTAAAAATAGAAAAAATCGTCGGCGAGCATGATACTTGGGATAAAATTCCTTTTTACAAACCAGTGAAAACTACTGAGTTCCCAGATGGATATTCAAATCGTATCGGTATGCACGAAGTTTTAAAAGTAACTTCTACTATACGAGATATGATCATCAAAGGAAGTTCTCAAGATGAAGTAGAAGTGCAAGCCAAGAAAGAAGGAATGATGACTATGCTTGAAGATGGAGTTTTTCAGGCAGTGCTCGGGGTGACTTCTTTAGAAGAAGTATTTCGTGTGGTTTCCGAATAAATTAAATAAGATGCTATTTTTTTACAAAGCTAAAACAAAAACAGGTGAGATTCTCGAAGGCGCACTAGAATCTATCGATCGATTCTCTATAGCTCACGAGCTACGTTCTCGGGGATATACACCTATATCGATTTCAGAAAAAAAAAATAATTTTTCTGAAAATATAGCAAAGATTAGAAATATTTTTTTTAAAATAAGTATTAATGAGCAAATAATTTTTACTAAAAATTTGAGCGGAATGCTCAAGGCCGGGCTTTCTCTTTCGAGAGCTTTATCTGTGCTCGAAAAACAAACAAAAAATGTTACTTTAAATAAAATTTTAAAATCATTGTCTAGTGATATAAATTCTGGCGAGACTTTTTCTTCCAGTCTCTCAAAATTTCCAGATGTATTTTCCAAACTTTTCGTATCCATGACCAAGGCCGGCGAGGAATCGGGGAATTTAGCTGGAGCGCTTTCTGATATTAGTGGCAATTTGGAAAAAACAAACTCTCTAACTAAGAAAGTCAAAAGTGCTCTCATTTATCCCGGAGTTATCCTCGGAGCTATGGTGGTGATCGGTGTGCTTATGTTTGCTTTTGTTGTACCGACTTTAGCCAGTACATTTAAAGAATTGGGCGTTATGCTGCCCATATCTACTCGGATTATTATTTATTTTGGAAATTTTTTTTCAAATAACTTGATTCTTACTTTTGTTTTACTTATTGGCTTGGCTGGAGCTTTTTATTCTATTTTTCGGGCAAAATTTATGGCGAAATATATCCATTATACTATTTTGAAACTTCCGATTATTGGGACGATTGTCAAAGAATTAAATACTGCTCGTACTGCGCGAACCCTTGCATCCCTTTTACTTTCTGGTGTTTCTATTATCCGAGCCGTTGAAATAACTGAAGATGTGGTGCAAAATATTTATTTCAAAAAAGTTTTAAATGAAGCCAAAACTTCTATCGAACATGGCTCTCCATTTTCTGAAGTTTTTAAAGCTCATTCCGATCTTTATCCAGTTATGATGTCAGAGATGATTCAGGTCGGAGAAGAGACAGGGAAACTTTCGGATATGTTGCTCCAGATTGCTTTATTTTACGAAGAAGAAATTGAAAATAAAACTAAAAATCTTTCTACTATCATCGAACCAGTTTTAATGATCATCATCGGTGCTGGGGTCGGATTCTTCGCCATCTCTATGATCTCGCCACTTTATTCTGTGTTAGATAGTATTCAATAATCTCCAAGCTGGCTTAGGCAGAGAATATATTTGTGTTGTAATATAAACAAGTTTATTTGGAGTATTTAGAATTAGCTATTGTAAAAATTTGGACGGGGGAGTAAACTATAAGCACGTCGAAAATTAATTAATTAACTTTTAAAAATAAAAATAAAAATATATGCCTGATTCATTTTCAGAAACAACGACAACAGGATACGGTAGCCGAATTATTGACTCGATAAAAGGTGTTGTCGCCGGACTAATTTTTTTTGTTGTTTCTTTTGGTTTGCTCTATTCTAATGAGGGGCGAGTTGATTTATCAAATATTGCAAAAACTGCTACCGAGATAAGTTCTGCTGTTGTTGGTACCGACTCATCACTAGATGGAAAACTTATTTCTACAACTGGTGTTGTAAACTCTGATCAAATTATTGGGGATAATTTATTTTTGAATCCAGATAAATTTATCGCTGTAGAGCGTGAGGTGGAAATGTACTCATGGATAGAAAAATCAGAATCTCGTAGTAAAACAAGTACTGGCGGTTCAGAGACAACTGAAACAACCTACACTTACTCAAAAGGTTGGGAAGAAAATCCAGAGTCCACAAGTGATTTCAAATACCCCGAAGAACACGAAAATCCCCAGAAAAGTTTGGACAATTATACCAATAAAGTTACTATCGCAACAATCGGAGCTTACAATTTTGACCCGCAAAGTGTCACGCTTCCAAGTTTTTCTCAACTTACGCTTAATTCTCAAAACACAGCTTTGAGTGGCGGTGCGACTTTAGCAGATGATAGTTATCTCTTTATTAAAGAAAGCGAAAGTGGTACTTTCGATAGTCCGCAAGTTGGAGATTTACGTATAAGTTATCACGTTTTACGTCCGGGGTTTGACGGTACAATTTTTGGAAAATTGAGCGAAAGTAAAATTGATCCGTATTCTGACCAAGACGGAAATAATCTTTATCGCGTATTCATTGGTACACGTGATCAAGGAATCGCCACGCTCCACACAGAATACACGACATTGCTTTGGATTTTGCGATTGCTTGGATTTTTGTTGATGTGGCTTGGTTTGTCGATTTTGTTTAGACCAATCAGTGTTCTAGCAGACATCTTACCAATTTTTGGCACAATAAGTCGTTCGTTGATTGGGGGAATAACGTTCTTAGTTGCGTTTGTGTTGAGTATTGTTACTATTTTCATCTCAATGCTCTTACATAGTCTTATCGCACTTATTATCGCCCTTGTCGTTACTGTTGGGGTACTCATAGCTTTCTTTATCGTGATTAAAAATAAAAAGAAAGCAACGATTGCTAATATTGTTCCAAATTCAACTCCTCCATCAACAATTAATTAATATTTAAAAAAGGAACCAGTTTTAATGATCATCATCGGTGCTGGGGTCGGATTCTTCGCCATCTCTATGATCTCGCCACTCTATTCTGTGTTAGATAGTATTCAATAGTCTTTATGGATTTAGCATTGCATTTTTTGTAAAATTTGATATCATGTAGTTATGAATTTAATGACGATAACAACTAAAAATCCTAATACTAGAAAATACTCTGTAAATGTAGATTTATCAGCTCTTGAACGCATTGCTAATTCACTTGGTCTTTTTCAGCCAAAATTTCTACAAGATATTGATGAATCTCTACGCGATATGAAATCCAGAAAGATTGTAAAAGCAAGTAGCTTAAAAGATTTTAGATAATTTTTCTATGAAAATATTTTATACACGGAAATTTGTTTCTCTGTATAAAAAGCTTCCTAACATTATAAAAATCAAAGCAGAAAGACAGGAAAAAATCTTTAAGGAAAATCTTTTTTATCCTTCTCTTAATACAGAAAAATTGATGCCGAAGAAAAATAGTCTTTGGAGTTTTCGTGTGGATCAAACTTACAGAGTAGTCTTTCATTTTGAAGGTGAACAGGTAACCTTTCTTTTTATAGGCCACCATAAAGACATTTATAGATTTTTTTAATTTCTTACTTCTTGCCAAGAGAGAATTTTATATTGATCGGAAGTGAGGGGAAATAATGGTGGCGGAGCGTAAAGAAGATTTCCATCATAATTTATATTTCTGGTCGTATAGCCAGTACCGTTTGTAAAAGTAAATCCATATCTGGCATAAGAAGCGATCATTCCATAGAGAGTTACTATATTTCGATTCTTATACACACAATTCTTTTTATTACCAAAACCATTACCATAATAAAATCTCCCTACTTTGTTGCGCTGAGCCATCAACGCTCCGTCTATTTTTAAATTATCTTCGCTAATCATACCCACCATCACTCCACCCTGCCCCACAAGCCCCAGAGAGTCTGTACCATTATAATTTGTATATAAAAGATCGTTGTTGATAATAATATTTTTATATTGAGAGGCATCCGAAGGTTCTGGTAATGAAGCAGCGACAATAGTAAGCCTAGCGTTATCTATCTGACCATCTACCACTACGTGATCTTCTAAAAATATTATTCCATTTGCTGGAAATGCATAATTGCCTTGCAAGGTTTGGGTGTCTATGCTCCAGCTGGAATTATTTGGTGACAAAGTAATACATCCATTATCACTCATGCTGACCCAGCTATTTATTTTATATAGATCAAAAGTGTCATCGGTTTTTAAAACTATGTGATACCCGACGAAACTAGTATCGAAACCACTATCAGATATGTCTCGATAAAATCCACCAGATGATTGGGATGCAGTTTTTAGATTGGCTATGTCTCCGGTAAATCCTGAAAAATCTATAGTCGGTTGTTCGATTCTGCGTCCGGCTGCGAAAACATCTGTTCTGTTTGGTATAGAGTTAGCGTTTGTTTCACTGGTGACGCCATCATTTACTCCAGTTGCTGGTGGAACTCGCACGTGAGTATGTACGCCGATTTCAGCTAAACCAAAGTGATCGGCATCATCATAGATCCTAAATCCACTCGAGACTACATTGTGGGTATAGCCATCAAAACGAATTCCACCATTTGAGTGAATGCTTCCAAAAATTTCTGTACCCTCTCCAAAACGCATTGCATCATTGCCCACAAAAGCATTTTCAGCGATAGAAGGCTTGGCTACTTGGCTCAATATTTTTCTTGAAAAAGATGAATCTAGAGAAGATGTTCCACTAGATTTAATTTTTACTAATGTGGAACCAGAAGATGGAGGAGTTATAGTTAAAGAAAATTGCCCAACAGTGTTTCCCATTTTATCTTTAAGAGAGTGGATATAAGGTCCTGCTCCTCCTGTTCCGTCTTGATAATCCGATGGAGCATGAGCTAGATGCCAACGATAATATTCTATTCCGGCTTCAGCTGACTGGAGCGCCTGTTCTCGATTAAAGGCTACTCTTCCAGATTTTATAGTATTACCTGCCCAGCTTGAGAGGGCTCCGATTATTATCACAGCAACGGAACTAAACACTATCGTCTGTATTATTATCATCCCATTTTCTTTTTTATTTTTAAAAATTTTCATATTTTATTTATTACAAATTGTCTTTCAAATTTCTGATGGAGATTTGAGTTGAAAATGTAACTGCGGCAGGAGGGTTGTTTAGATCTTTATCGACCACTACGGTAATTTTTATTAAACGAATAGCAGCAATATCTATAGGCGAGGGAAGTGGAGCGGTAGTTCCATCATAACTACTATTATAGTAATCAAAAATTAATGAACTCGTCACATCTGTGAGTAAAGTATTTATTTTTTCTGTGGCTAGGTTGTAAATTAGAGGACTTCCTGTTGGAACTGTTATTCCTCTTTGTAAAAGATTTCCATTTAAAAAATAACGCACCCTTTCTTTTAATTCATTGTCATCTATATCGGAATAAAATATGAAAGAAGTAGAATTTGCCTCACTTATGGTGTAAGCACCAGTATTGGCCGAAGACGCTGTGCGTATCTCAGCAGTCATTGTCTTCAAGACTGGTCTTATATTGTCTGAATTTGTGAGTCCTAAAGAAATAAAAGAGTTATATTTCCAAATATTCCTAGCTAGTAGGGTGAGAACTAGACATATCAAAATAAAAATAGAAATTCCAAAAAGTGTTTCGACTAAAGTAAACCCATTTCTTTTATTTTTTAATTTATTCATCTTATCTTTTTGCATAAATATAAATTTAAGGTATCAAAGTAATAGTTTGATTTTGCCAGTTGCTAGTAATGTCGAGATTGGCATTAATGTATGGTTGATAACCTGCTTTTGAAACAGTCAGAATATATTTACCATTCGCAAGTCCATTCCAAAATACTTGTCCGGGAGTAGGACAAGCTACTTCACCACCAGTAGTTTTATTTTCATTAAAAGGAGTTTTTTGGAGAGTCACTATTGCTCCATCTATGGGGAAGTTATTTGAATCTTTTACTGAAACTAAGAGTGCGTAATTTAAATGGGGGACTGTTAGCATCTGTAAGGTTTTAGTTTCGTTTGGGTTTATTGAAAAAGAAGGCAATGGAGTAGTTCCAGCTAAATCATACGATGTGGATGTGAGTAGAGCGTTATATGTATCCCATTCTAGGTTTTGGATCGTGTATGTTCCTAGTGTATTTGTTGTAAAATTTTTGACAGGATATTTCAAGACTAAAGGCGTTCCGATCAACTTTGTACCTGTTAGGGAAAAACCAAGATTTGGTGTAGCTACACATAAAGCATCAACTGTATTTATAGTTAGAGAACTCAACATGTCTATGGAAAAACTCGCTTGAGTTACTTGTTGAACGACCACAGTCGAATCTCTCTTTATTGGGTTTAGCCCAGCTACACCACCGTCTGTGTAAGTTTGATCTTGTGAGTATCCAGATTTTGTGACTGTGATGTTGTATGCATTTGTTCCAGGTACAGCGTCGACTATTCGAAGCCAGCCAGCATTATCTGTAACATCATCTACGACAATGTCTGGGTTGGCTTCTGTGTTTACTATGTGCACAGAAACTCCAGACACCCCTATGCCATTAGCATTTAAAGCTTGAATGTATAATGCGCCATTGGCAAGATCAGTCTCAAGTGCTCGAGGGGCAAACAAAGTAGTGAATTTTAACGGAGAAAGTAATTTGCAATTAATGCAAGTTATGTCGAGGTCGACCAATTTGTAATCCGCTGGCGAAGTATCATTTGGACTTCCTTCAATAGTTCCATCAAACGGATCATCTATACTTCTCACTGTATTTGTTATGTTAAAAGTATAAGTTCCACGCGTTACAGTTTGATTTTTTGCTATTTTACCTGATGGTAATCCTCCTATTATTCCTACGTCAGTGTAGGTGAGATTGCGCATGATTTCAAATTTTTCATTAGCAATAGATGTTGCCGCTATTTTTGCTTGAGATGATAAAACAGCGCTCATCAGTGTACTAAAAGCTTTGTAAGAAGATAAAGCCACTAGCAAAAATATTGCGCTACCAACTACTGTTTCCACTAAAGTAAACCCGCGAGAAGTCATTATCGATATTTTAACGTATTATGATATAATTTGCTATATGCAAACAAGGAATAGAGTAAAAAAAATAATTATCGGGAACTGGAAAATGAATCCAATAACTTTAAAAGACGCGGAGAAGCTCTTCAGAAATATAATGAAGGAACTTTTAGGGAATAAAAAAACAGAAATTATAGTTTGTCCTCCATTTATATATTTAGAAAATATAAAAAAATTATCTAGATCTAATCAGAAAGTATCTCTTGGCGCTCAAGATGCTTTCGTTGGCGACGTCGGTCCTTTTACGGGAGAAATTTCTCCAGAAATGCTCGCTAATATTGGGGTTAAATATGTGATTTTGGGTCATTCTGAAAGGCGAACTCTTGGGGAAAATAATAACAGTATAAATAAAAAAATAAAATCCGCCCTTGCCTCAGGTCTTGTACCAGTTTTTTGTGTCGGAGAAAATGAGAGAGATGGAAATCATTCGTATTTTAATGTGGTCAAAGAACAAATCGAAATTTGCTTGGATGGGATTTCTAAAAATTTAATTTCAAAAATAATTATTGCCTATGAACCTGTCTGGGCTCTGTCTTCGACTGTGAATAGAAAAGATGCGACTCCTGCGGACTGTCTCGAGATGGCTATCTTTATAAAAAAAATACTTTCTGATAAATTTGGAGTTAAGACAGAACTACCGAGGATTATCTATGGTGGGTCGGTAACAGAGCGAAACGCCGGAGAATTTTTAACAAATGGTGGAGTGGACGGTTTGCTTCCTGGTCAGGTGAGTTTGGATGCTAAAAAATTTGGGGGGATAGTAAAAATAGCAGAGAATTTATGAAACTAAAAAAACTTGAAGATATTAATCTAAAAGAAAAAACTATTCTTTATCGAGCACCGTATGATATTGAAGTAAGGGATATTGATGGCATACTAGAGCTGTCAGATGACATGAGAATCAAAATGACTTTAGCGACTTTGGAATATTTACTAAAAGAAAATTGCAAAATTGTAATTCTCACATATGTGGGTCGACCAGATGGGGTGGTGATAGAAAAACTTCGCACAAATCCGCACGCCGAAAGACTAGCTGAACTTTTAGGGCATCCAGTTTCAAAAATAGATGATTGTATTGGTCCACTAGTGGAAGAAAAAATCTCTGAAATGAAAAACGGTGATATTTTAATGCTCGAAAACGTTAGATTTTACAAAGAAGAGATGATAGACGATGATGAATTTGCAAAAAAACTTTGTTTAGGAAAAGATATTTTAGTTTTTGACGGTTTTCCTCAGGCACACAGAGTCCATTCCTCAACAACTGGAATCGAGAGGCACCTACCTTCGGTTGCAGGTCTTTATTTAAGGCAAGAAGTAGAGATGCTGACAAATCTTTTAGAAAATCCAGCACGACCCTTTACTGTTTTAATCGGAGGGGCGAAGATTTCTGATAAGGTGGATTCTGTAAATAA
Organism: Candidatus Nomurabacteria bacterium; assembly: GCA_943354905.1. GTDB lineage: Bacteria > Patescibacteriota > Minisyncoccia > Phycocordibacterales > UBA9973 > UBA9973. Next base: position 39,840 of record CALRDL010000003.1, on the reverse strand, counting down.
TTTGTTAAAAATAGCTGACAAAGTTTTAGTCGGTGGAGCTGTAGCTAATGTATTTTTAAAGGCCGAAGGAGTAGAACTCGGTATTTCTTTTATGGAAGATGTTTTTGTAGATGAAAAAAGGCGTGAAAAAAAGGATTGGATAGTTTATGCTAAGGAAATTTTAGAAAAATATAAAGAAAAAATTGTATATCCGTCTGATGTTGTGATTTCAGATGGGATTTCGAGTAGAATTTTAGACATTAATACAGAAAGTATACCAAATGACTGGGGTGCTTTTGATATTGGCCCGAAGACTAGAGAAACTTTTTCAGAAATTATTAGAAGTTCAAAAACAGTTTTTTTGAGTGGCCCAATGGGTAAGTTTGAAAATGAAAAATTTAGGGAAGGTTCTAAGTTTATTTTGGAAGCAATGATGGATATTACTAAAAATCATACGGGAAAAACCATATTAGCTGGTGGAGATACTATAAATGTTGCACGTAAATATACAAATCTAGAAGATTATTCATACATTAGTCTAGCTGGAGGAGCGACACTAGAATTTTTGGCAGGAAAAACTTTGCCTGCACTTATACCACTTTTAGAAAACGACTAGGCAAGACCTAGTCGTTTTCTAATGGCGACTTTTACAACACTTTAAAGCCTTGAGGCAATTTTTCTTGCCGTCTTTTTTAGTTTTTCATCACTTTCTTTTTTATAATCGTGAGATGAAATATAACCTTCATACTTTTTAAAATATTTTTTCACATTAGAATTTCTGGGTCTCCATTTTTTATTTTTGGTTCCATGCATAGGGAAAAGTTTTGCGTGTACATGATCTACGCCGAAACCTTCGAAAATCATTCCGGTTCTTCCAACATCTTCAAGTTTGGAATCTAAGAGCTTCCCCACTTTTTTAGAAGCAATAATTAATTTCTTCAAAATATTATCTGGTAAATGAAAAGCATAGCTAGGATAATGTTGTTTTGTTATTACAACACTAAATCCTTCAGTATTTGGGAAGGGTGTTAGAAAAGCTAAATGTTCTTTATCTTCCCAAATTTTATAAGAAGGAGCTTCTCCTTTTACTATTTTGCAAAAAATGCAATCTTCCATATGAGTATATTATAGTACATTATGTTAAAATTGTTGCTATGCACCAAAGTGGAGAATTATTGAAAGAATTACTTTTAAAATGCGGGCTTAAAAATGATCAAGAAATAAACGCTTTTTTAAATCCAGACTATGATCGGGATCTTCACGATCCTTTTTTGATGCGTGATATGGAACGTGCTTGTGTACGACTTTATCAAGCGATCGACAATAATGAAAAGATAATTATTTATGCAGACTATGATTGTGACGGGATTCCAGGGGCAGTGATCTTGAGTGATTTACTAAAAAAAATAAATTATAAAAACTATGAAGTTTATATCCCACAAAGAAACTCTGAAGGTTATGGATTAAACTTAATTGCAATTGGGAAATTTATAAAAAGTGGAGTCCAGCTTATTATTACGATAGATCTGGGTATCACAGCAGTAGAAGAAGTAGCGGAAGCCTCAATTGCTGGCATAGACGTGATAATCACAGATCATCACTTACCACATGAGACATTGCCGAGAGCTTTTGCTATTTTGAATCCTAAAGTTGATGATTATCCCGAGAAGATGCTTTGTGGTTCGGGAGTCATGTTCAAATTCGTGCAAGGTTTTGTAAAAAAATATGGTGAATTTTTTAAGATTACTAATGGTTGGGAAAAATGGAGTCTCGATATGGCTGGATTGGCCACTCTTTCAGATATGGTCCCCCTTACGGGGGAAAATAGAGCCATTGCCTATTTTGGGATGAAAGTTTTACGCAAATCTCCACGTCCGGGGTTACAAAAACTTTTAGCTAAAATGAATATTGATCAAAAATATTTATCTGAAGATGATGTTGGATTCATGTTAACACCCCGCATAAACGCTGCTTCTCGAATGGACGACCCTATGCGAGCATTCGAACTTCTTTCCACCATTGATGAAGTCGAGGGTGATAATTTGGCTATCCATTTATCAAAAATAAACGATGAAAGAAAAAACATCGTGAAGGGGATAATGCGTGATGTAGGAAAAACTTTCAGCAATAGTCCTTTGAGAGAAATGAATGAAGTGATCGTCGTCGGGAATCCGAATTGGAGAGTTGGGGTGCTCGGACTTGTAGCTGGAAAAATCATGGATGAATACAACAAGCCTGTTTTTGTTTGGGGAAAAGATGAAAATGATTGCATCAAGGGTTCTTGTCGTTCGCCTGGATCTGTCTCTATAGTCGAACTCATGACAGAAACGAAAGAATTCTTTTTGGATTTTGGTGGGCACGAGCTGGCCGGAGGTTTCACTGTGCATACTGAGAAAGTGCATTTCTTGGAAGAGGCTTTATCACTTTCATTTAAGAAACTTACCCCCTCCGCCTTCGGCACCTCCCCCTATGTAGGGGGAGGAACGATGGGAGTAAATTTTGATATAAAATTTACTCTGAACGCTGTGAATATGAAAAATTGGCGAGAAATAGAAAAGATGACACCATTTGGTCTTGCTAATCCCAAGCCGATATTTCTTTTTGAAAATGTAAAAATAGAAAAATTAAAAAAGTTCGGCAAGAATGGTTCAGGCGAACATTTGGAAATTATTTTTTCCAATAAAAATCAAGAGGGAGATGAAAATACAAATACAAAAGTCGTGGCGATTTCCTTTTTTTCTGGGCTGGATTCTTTTAGTAAAGTTCTAGAAGAAGGGATTAACGTAAATTTACTAGCCACTTTCGACTTGTCTAGGTTTCGGGGGAAAGAAGAGTTAAGATTGAGGATAGAGGATATTTATTAATAGCAATACTTTAATTGACGATTTCTCTGCATGATTTCGCTAAATCAAATGACTAAAGAAAAAATTACAATTTATACAGACGGAGCGGCGAAGGGGAACCCGGGGAAAGCTGGCTGGGGCGCGATTATTATGTTCCATAATGACAAGTTGAAAGTTGAAAGTGAAAAGTTGAAAGTGATAGAAATAGGTGGTAGTAAAGAGCATGCTACTAACAATCAGATGGAACTAACTGCACCCATAGAAGCTTTGAAATATTGCGTTAGGCAAGACCTAACGCAAGATATCGAAGTAGTCTCTGATTCCAAATATGTGATTTTGGGAATCACCGAATGGATTTTTAATTGGCAGAAAAATAATTGGCGAAATGCAGCCAAAAAGCCAGTAGTAAATCGTGAACTTTGGGAAGAATTGTATAAACTTACAGAAGAATTAAAACCAAAATGGACTTATGTCAAAGGACACAATGGTCATGAGTGGAACGAACGAGCCGACGTGATCGCTACAAGTTTTGCAGAAGGCGAACCAGTGGAGTTAAAGAAATAAAATTTAATTTTGATTAAAAATGCAAGATAAAATATTTTACTCATCTTGTTTTGGATTTATTTTTGGAGTGTTGTTGCGGTCTTTTGTTTTTGTAAATTTATATTTAGTTATCTGGTTTGGAGTTGTAGCTCTATTGGTTATTTTGTTTTTCTGTATAGTAAAGAATTTTGGAATGGGATTAATCATCTCATGTCTTATTTTATTTTTTTCGCTTGGTATTTTGAGATTTGATATGGTTGATAAACCAAATCCGGAATTTTTCGAATCACAAGTGGGAGGGAAAGTAACTTTATCTGGAGAGATTGTGGACCAGCCAGATATCACGGAGAATAATCAGAAATTAACAGTGTTGGTGGCTCCTTCCACCACGAAAATTTTAGTCACTGTTCCTTTTGGTGAAGAATTTAAATACGGTGACGAAATAAATTTTAAGGGTATTCTGCAAAAGCCAGAAAATTTCATAACTGATCAAGGGAAAGAATTTGATTATATAAACTATTTGCGCAAAGATGGAATATATTACGTCATGAATTACGTAACTGCAGAAATTGTTTCTCGTGATAATGGGAATTTTGTAAAAAGTATTTTATTTTCTTTTAAAAAGAAATTTTTGCGAAATATTGATTTGAATATTGCGAATCCAGAAAATTTACTCATGGGTGGACTCATCCTAGGAGAGAAGGCTGCTTTTAGTTCTGAGCTTCGAAATAATTTTATAAATACTGGGACTATCCATATCGTCGCTCTCTCGGGTTATAACGTTACCATAGTAGCTGAATGGTTTATGAAATTTTTAAGTTTCTCTAAAATTTTCTCTTTGAGTGCTAGTATTGGGGCTGGAATTTTTCTAGTTTGGCTTTTTATTTTAATGACTGGTTTTGGTTCGACTGCGATACGTGCTGGAATCATGGCCACTCTTACACTCTTCGCTCGCGCGACAGGGCGAAATTATGATGTCGCACGAGCTCTTGTCCTCGCTGGGGTTTTTATGATTTTAATAAATCCTTTCGTCTTAGTCTTTGATGTTTCTTTCCAACTTTCATTTCTAGCGACTATTGCGGTGATATTTTTAACTCCAAGAATTGAAAAATATTTCTTATGGGTTCCTAAAAATTTTGCTCTTCGCGAGATAGCTTCGGTTACTTTCTCGGCTTATGTATTTGTAACTCCGTTTATACTTTATAAGATGGGGAATCTTTCTTTAGTTGCTTTGCCCGCAAATTTTTTAATTTTGCCATTTATACCTTTCACAATGCTTCTCGGATTTTTGACTGGATTTGCTGGGCTATTTTGGTATGGATTTTCTGTGCCACTGGGATTTATCTCGTATTTATTTTTGCATTATGAACTTGGAGTTATAGATTTCTTCTCCAAGCTTTCTTTTGCTTCTATTGTTTTTCCAGACTTTCCGCTTATTTTTGTAATACTAATTTATGTATATTTTTTTTATATACTTTTTTGGAGAAGTATTCAAAATTCCTAGATAGCCTTCTTGAAATTCTCTTCAACTATTTCCCAATTTAGATTTTCGAAAAATGCTTCTATATATTTTTTCTTTTCAGAAGTAGAGTAATCATAAACATACGCATGTTCCCACATATCTAAGGCTAAAATGAGTGTACAATCTTGAAGTTGACCTAAATGTTGCTCATCTACCCAAGCATTGAGTAGTCTTTTTTCTTTTCTGTCGTAGTAGAGCATTGCCCAGCCTACACCACGAGTCGTCGCAATAGTCTTAAATAATGTTAACCATTTTTCAAATGAAATCCATTCTTCCGAAATGTTTTTTTTAAGTTCGCTTTCAATAGAAAGATTCTTTGGTTCTCCAGAAAGAGAGGAGAAATAAACTTCATGATTTCGCATACCATTATATTCGAACCCAAATCTTTTTTGTAGTCCGCTCAAAATGGGCATATTTTTTTCTGGATCAGTAGACAATTCTTCTATTTTTTCTAACACAAGATTGCTATGAGTGACATACCCTGCATAAAGCTTGAGGTGTTCCTCTATGTTTTTTGCCGAGATACCTTTTAGACTGACAATACCTGCCTGCGCAGGCAGGTTAAATTTTAATTCTTCAAATTTTTTCATGGTACTATTATAGCATGATTCCAAGGAAACAAAGTTATGGCCTATTCATTTTTACTTGCTTACTTTTAGTAAGTACAACCTATCTTTTTTACCTAGATTTTAAAAGTTCAAAAAAAGATCTAATTTTCGCAATACTAGATGTCGGACAGGGCGACGCATTATTCATAGAGTCTCCGACTGGTACACAAATATTGTTCGATGTTGGCCCACCAAGAAAAATTTTGAGTGGACTTGCACGAGTCATGTCTCCGTTTGATAGGCATATAGATGCGATCGTCATCACTAATCCAGACGCTGACCATATTGGAGGGTTTAATGATATTTTAAAAACTTATAATGTGGATATGGTTTTTGAGCCGGGTACAATAAATGATTCGAAAGTATCTAAAAATCTAGAGGCAGAAATAAAAAATAAAAAAATTCAAAACATTTTAGTAAAAAAGGGAATGAGAATAGATATCGGTGGTGGAGCGGTGATAGATATTTTGTTTCCGGATCAAGACGTTTCTACGTGGGATACAAATGATGGATCGATTGTGGCTAAATTGTCATACGGACAGACTTCTATAATGCTCACTGGTGATTCGACTAGTAAAACAGAGAAAATAATTTTAGATAATCATAAAAAAACTGCTAGGCAAGACCTTGCAGGAATAAAAAGCACTATTTTAAAAGTCGGGCATCATGGATCGCGAACTTCTACCTCGGATTCTTTTGTTAAGGCCGTGGCACCTACTTATGCCATCGTTTCAAATGGCAAGGACAACAAATACGGTCATCCGCACAGAGAAACTCTAAACACTTTAGCTAAATTTGGTGTAAAAGTTTTACGCACAGATCTGTTGGGGACGATTATTATGAAATCTGATGGCAAAAAAGAAAGTTTTATTTTTCAGAAATAAACTCATTTCTTCCGTTTTCATATAACCTTTGGAAATTATATAAATTCATTTATAATATAGAAAATGTCTAAAAAATTTATTTTAAAATTATTACTAATAGTTATAATTGGAAGTATTTCATTTTTCATTATACATAGTCTTTACATAGGTTATCTATTTTACAATGGTATTTTTCGATTATCGTCAGATGAAATTTCTAGCTCTTTGGTCGACACCAAGCTTCAATGTAAAAAAATAAGTGATTGTAAATTATTGCCCGGTGATATTTTAATCCGCAGATATATCACTTCACGCACAGGGCTTGTTGATAAATTAGTTAATCCTTACTTTACACACTCTGCTTTTTATTTAGGCAGTGATCAGATCGTGGAAGCTGTTGGTACAGAAAAAAATCCCGAGGATGATATTCAACTTGTAACATTATCAAAAAGTGATTGGTTCAATAATGATATAGACAGTTTCGTTATCATTAGACCTAAAAATTATTCTTCAAAATTAGATATTATAAAAATCAACTTAAGAAATATAGCAGAAGATCCAGATTATATATTTGGACTTCCAAAGCAAGGGTATAAAAGAGCAACTTGTGCTGACCTTATTTTCAAACAATTACTTGATGAAAAAATTATTAGTGCTGAAAATGTGCCAAAAATAATTACACCTGATTATTTATTTTGGGCAACTGTAAATAATCCAGATGATTTTGAAATTATTGGGTATCATATCCAATGATAATTTTTAATTCAAACCAAAGTATAAAGCAGAACCTATAAACAAAATTATTTCAATCCATATTACAGACAAAATAAATTTTATATTCAATTTTCTAGCGTATATACCTATGGTGTAGAAAATAGCAAAAATAACTGCTGATAATCCAAAGCCAAAGCCGAAAATGATTGCACCAAGTTGGCAGAATTTACCAGTACATATGAAGTAATCCTGAATAAAATATGGAAGTGGTAGTAATAGTAAAACTGGAATGCCGTATCCAAAGTAATTCTTCAATCTACTATTTGATTTAGCAATAAGGATTGAAACGATTGACACAAAAAGAGAAATACCTAGAATAATCAAATTAATTGACAGATCTTCTAATAAGGTGTACCATCCAAAATTACCCCAACCTGAATCAGGAATGTTTATTAACACAATAGAAAGCACTGTGCCAATGTTTATAAGTAGCACCATTATCCAAATATAAAAAGGTCTTTTGTCTGTTTCCATAAAGTGTGATTATTTTTGATAAAATACATTATCATCTCGACTTTGTAGATTCAGTATATCAGATATTGTCAATTTTATCACATTTTAGCCGACCGCCAAAAATCCAAAAGCGAATCTTACGCATAGGGTTGGGGGGGGGGGGAGATCTTTCTTACTTGGAGACGTCCGACGTCTACAGTTTTCTTTTTTCTTGGTTTTTGTGATATATTTTAAATATGGAAACAGTGCAAATTGCTTTATTTAAGGGTAAAAAAATAAGGAAAACATTATTCAATAATGAATGGTGGTTTTCGGTTGTCGATGTTATTGAAGTACTTACTGATAGCGCTGATGCTAATGATTATTGGTATCGTCTCAAGGTTCGTGTTAAAGGCGAAGACGAGTTTCAACTGTCGACAATTTGTCGACAGTTGAAATTGCTGGCCCCTGATGGCAAGATGCGAGAAACTGACTGCGCAGACACTGAAGGTATATTTCGTATTATACAATCGATTCCATCATCTAAAGCTGAACCTTTTAAAAGATGGCTTGCTAAAGTTGGCTATGAGCGAGTGCAAGAGATTGAAAATCCGGAGTTGGCAACAAAACGCACTAGAATTTTATATAAATTAAAAGGTTTAAAAAGAGAAAATTTACGAGATCATATGGATGATTTTGAATTGATATTTAATATGCTCGGCGAGAGATCAACGACTGAAATTCATAAAAATGAAAATTCCAAAGGTGTAGTTAAACTTAAACAAGATGCAAAAAGAGGTGGCAATGTAGCAGGAGTTGCTAGGAAAAATTTAGAAAAACAACTTAAGCGTTCAGTAGTTTCAAATAAAAATTTTAAAAGACAAAATAATCAAAAATTAAAATAATGATATACTAAAACCATGTATGATAAAAAAGTAGAAGCTTTAATAAAAGGCGAGGAGAAGAGGCAGAGAGAGGGTTTGGAGCTTATTCCTTCCGAGAATTATGTTTCCGAGGATGTATTAAAAGCTAATGGTTCGGTGTTTACAAATAAATATTCCGAAGGGTACCCGGGCAGAAGATATTACGGTGGGCAAGAGTTTACAGATCAGATTGAGACACTCGCCATAGGGCGTGCTTGTAAACTTTTCAAATGTAAATTTGCGAATGTACAACCACACTCTGGCGCGCCAGCAAACCTGGCTGTGTACGCTGCTCTTTTAGAACCCGGAGATACAGTTCTCGGTATGGATTTGTCACATGGAGGGCATTTGACTCACGGACATCCGATGACTTTACCGGCCAAGATTTATAAATTTGTTACTTATAAGATGAAAGATCCAGAAACAGGCGAGATAGATTACGAAGATCTTCGCCGTGTGGCGCTGGAACATAAACCCAAAATAATTTTAGCTGGATTCTCGGCTTATTCTAGAACCCTTGATTATAAAAAGTTCGTAGAGATTGCTCGCGAGGTGGGAGCAGTCACTATGGCAGATATGGCACATATTGCTGGACTCATTGCCGCCGGCGTCCTTCGTAATCCATTTGACGATGGTTTTGATATTATCACTTCTACTACCCACAAGACATTGCGAGGTCCAAGAGGTGGACTTATTTTGACTCGAGAAAATGAAGATATTGCCAAGAAAATTGATAAAGCTATTTTCCCGGGTATTCAAGGTGGACCGCATATGGACACTATCGCGGCCAAAGCCGTAGCTTTTGGTGAAGCAATGACACCAAAATTTAAAACTTATGCAAAACAAATTTTAAAAAATGCCAAAGCGATGGAAAAAGTTTTCCATAAAGAAAAAATTCGTATGATTGGCGGCGGCACTGATAATCATCTTATCTTAGCAGATGTATTCGGCTCTCTCGGAGTCACAGGCAAAGAAGCTCAAACTGTACTCGATGAAGTTGGTATTACATTAAATATGAATTCTATTGCAGATGATACAAGGCGTCCTATGGACCCTTCGGGAATTCGTTTTGGCACACCAGCGATTACTACTCGTGGATTTAAAGAGAAAGATTGTAAAATGGTCGCAGAATTGATGATTAAAGTTTTAAAAAATAAAGATAATAAAAAAGTAAAAGATGTAGTGCATAAAGAAATAATAAAATTAGCCAAAAAGTTTCCGATACCTAAGAAGTTTGTGTAAAAATTATGCAAATTATCTTTGACTCAAAAGAAAAAAGTATCGTAAGGCTGGACAAAGGTGAAGATTGTTTTGAAGTTTTGCAAACTTTTGCCAAAAAACGGGACAAATCTTTTACTTTTTCTATTATTGGAGCTTGCTCTATGGTTGATCTTTCATATTACGATTTGAAAAATAAAAAATACCAAAGTAAGGTTTTTGACCAAAAACATATAGAAATAGTTTCGGTGACTGGCAATATTGCTTTTCTAGAAGAAGAAATTTTGCCTCATATGCATGGGATTTTTTCAAATGAAAAATATGAAACTTTCGGTGGGCACATAAACCAGCTTATAATTTCAGCGACAGGGGAAGTAGTAGTGGATTGGTTGGGAGAGAAAATTACTAGAAAGTATGATGAAGAAACAGGATTAAAATTGATGGGTAAATAAAGAAGAACTTGATACAATGGATCTAGTCCCAAATGTACGCTTTTACGCCGAGGAAGCATTAAAAGAATTGGGGAAATAAATTTTCCTTGACATGGGTGATACACTTTTGATACACTTAAAATATGGCAACAACAAAAAGAAGATTAAATATTACTCTCTCTCCGGACTTAGATTGGGCTTTGTCTAAAATAGCCAAGCGTGATAATGTCCCAGAAGCGACCAAGGCAGCCGAGCTTCTACAGAGTGCTCTTTTGGTAGAAGAAGACAGTGTTTGGGCGAGGTTAGCTGATACTAGATATAAAGAAAAATCAAAATATATCAGTCATGAAAAGGCTTGGGGTCTGTAATATATGTACAAGATAACTTATCATCAGAAAGTCGTAGATGTCGATATACCAAAGTTATCCAAAGATGATTCTTTAAGAATACAAAAAATTCTTAAAGAAAAAATTACCATAGATCCAGTTCGTTTTGGGAAATATTTAAATGGGAGTTTGTATCCACTGAGAAGTTTAAGAGTGGGAGATTATAGAATAATTTTTTCTATCGAATCTAAGAATGAAGTTTTTGTTGTATTAATAGGACATCGTTCTATTGCTTATAAATTAATTTATAAAAGAATTATCTAAATAATTTTATGGAATTACAATTACAAGTCGGGGTGAAGATTTTATTACAAAACAAAGAAGGGAAATTTTTATTATTACATAGAAATCTGGAAAAATATCCCGAGGTCAAGAAAGATAATTCTTGGGATATTGTTGGTGGGCGCATAGATATCGGAATTCCACTTTTGGAAAATTTAAAAAGAGAAGTTTTTGAAGAGACAAAATTAACCTTAATTGATGAGCCAAAATTGCTAGCTGCTCAAGATATTTTACGACCAGATAAACATGTCGTCCGGCTGACTTATGTCGGGCAAATCGAAGGTGAACCTATCTTAGACGAAGACCATAGTTCTTTTAAGTGGCTCACTAAGGAAGAAGTAAAAACTCACGAAGGAATAGATCAATACGCGAAAGAAGTTTTTGAAAAGTACATTTTGTGATATATTTCTCATATGGTAAAAAAAGGTAAACTCATAGTTATAGACGGGATGGATGGATCAGGGAAAAGTACGCAGATGGATCTGTTAACGGAAAGACTTAAAAAAGAGGGTTTAAAGGTTAAAAATATTCACTTTCCGCACTACGAAAATTTCTTTGGCGGATTTATCGGGCATTGTTTAACGGAACAATATTATAATTTTATTAAAGTACATCCAAAAATAGTTTCTGTGCTTTATGCCGCAGATCGCTTTGAATCTTCAGCAGAAATAAAGAAATATTTAGACCAAGATTATGTAGTGGTGCTCGATAGATACGTCAGTGCGAATCAAATTCATCAAGGAGGAAAAATCAAGAATTTAAAAAAACGAGCAAGTTTTTTGGAATGGCTGGATGAGATGGAATATGGAGTTTTTAAAATTCCTCGTCCAGATATAATTTTGTATTTATCTTTGCCATTAAAATTTGTAGAAGTTTTATTAAAAGAAAGGAATAAAAAATCTGTGCGTGCATATGCTGGGAATAAAAAAGATGTTCACGAGACGGATGTGGAGTTTAAGAAAAATTCTATAAAAAGCGCACTTTGGTTGGCTAAGACCCAAAAGGGTTGGGTTAAAATAGATTGTACTAAAAATGGTAAAATAGATACAAGAGAAAATATTCACGAAAAGATTTATGAGGAGGTGAAGGTAATTCTAAAAAAATAATATGAAAATTCCAATTGTAAATGAGCAGGATGAGATAATAGGATATAAAGAGCGAGAGGGAAAAAATCCAAAAGATATTTCACGGATTACTGGTCTTTGGTTGAAAGATAGAGAAGGTAATGTCTTGCTTGCTCAAAGGTCATTTCGTAAGAAAAAAAGTCCTGGTTTGTGGGGACCTTCTGCGGCGGGAACGGTAGAGGAAGGAGAGACTTATGAATCAAATATAATAAAAGAAGCCGAAGAAGAAATAGGATTGATTGGACTAAAACCTATTGCAGGTCCTAAAATTAGGGCGTCGGCAAGTCATGAATTTTTCGGTCAATGGTTTATTGCCAGCATTGATCACGACTATCCATTCAAGAAACAAGACGAAGAAGTTGAAAGTATTAAATGGTTCACAAAAAATGAACTAGAAAAACTTTTAAAAGAACAACCCGAGATGTTTGTATCGGGTTTTAAAAAATATTACGATTTATTCAAATAATATGAAAATAAAAATTAAACGCATAGATAAGACATTGCCTTTACCAGAATACCAGACCAGTGGAGCTGTGGCTTTTGATTTATATTCTCGGGTGGATGTCAGTATTCCTCCGAAAACCTTGGAGCGTTTGCCGACAAATGTCATCATTGCTACGCCAAAGGGCTATATGCTTGAAATCAAGGACAGATCAAGTACTTTGAAAAAGAAAGGACTTTTGGTTAGTACTGGATATATAGACAATGATTATTGCGGAGAAACAGATGAGATATTATTACAAGTTTATAATTTAACAAATGAAGATGTAAAAGTTGAAAAAGGTGAAAGACTTGGACAAGGTGTTTTTATAAAAATAGAAATTGCAGAATGGATAGAAACTGATACTATGGATTCTAGTAGCCGAGGGGGGTTTGGTTCGACTGGCTCTAAATCAAATGCAAAATAAAATTAAAAATTGGATAAAGGAAATTTTAGATATCAAGGATGTTGTTTTGATGCATCCAAAAGATATAAAAAATGGCGACTACGCTTTTGTTGTGTCTCCAGAAAACGCAGAGAAAGATGCTGAGACCCTTCGACAAGCTCAGGGCGATTTGCGAGAACAAATCGGAAAAATAGAAGTGGCAGGAAGATTTATAAATTTCTATTTATCACCCAAATTTTTTCATGGGAGTGTTGAAGAGATTTTAAATAATAAGAATTTTGGAAAGAATAATTTATATCTTGGAAAGAAAATAATGGTGGAATATACTGACCCAAATCCTTTCAAGCCATTTCACATCGGACATCTAATGACGAATACTATCGGTGAATCAGTCGCTAGAATTTTAGAGGTTTCTGGCGCAGAAGTTTTCAGGGCAAATTATCAAGGTGATGTCGGGCTTCATGTGGCTAGAGCTATATACGGACTTTTGAAAAATGAAAATTTACAAGAGCAAGTAGGATCTCACGATGTGCAGGCGAGCAACATAGGCAATGCCTATGTCTTTGGTGCAGGAGCTTACGAAGATAATCCTGAAGCCAAGAAAGAAATCGATGAAATAAATAAAAAAATATATCATCGAAGTGATGACAAAATAAATTCTATCTACGACTGGGGATTCAAAGTGACTATGGAGGCATTTGAGGATTTTTATAAATTGCTGGGGACAAAGTTTGACTATTATTTTTTAGAAAGTAAAGTTGCCGATTTTGGTTTAGAGATAGTTAAAGAAAATAAAAAAATATTTCAAGAATCAGAAGGGGCGATAGTTTTCAAAGCTGAAGAATATAACAAAGAAAATCAGCCGAAACTTCATACTCGGGTTTTTATAACTTCACAAGACTTGCCGACTTATGAGACCAAAGAACTAGGACTTACAGTAGAAAAATTTAAAATAAAACCCGATATGAATCTTTCTGTTGTTGTCACAGCAAATGAACAACTCGACTATATGCGTGTCGTCACTAAAGCTATTTATCTTATCTATCCAGAATACACAGATAAGATGAAACACATAACCCATGGTATGATGCGTTTTGCAACTGGAAAAATGGGTTCCCGAAAAGGAAATATTGTGACTGGTGAATTGCTTATCAATGACACTATCGCTCTGGTTTCCGAAAAAGTGAAAGATCGTGATTGGGATGAAGATTTCAAGAAGAAAATTTCACAGCAAGTCGGAGTTTCAGCTATTAAATATTCCATTTTAAAACAATCTACTGTGGGAGATATTGCTTATGATTTTGAAACTTCGATTTCTTTCGAAGGTGACTCTGGTCCATACTTACAATACTCTTATGCTCGAGCGAGGTCAGTCTTGGAGAGAGCAACTAAGGAAAATATTTTACCAGATCCACATTCTGATTCTACTGAAATATTTGAAATAGAAAAACTTTTATATAGATTCCCGGAGGTTGTAGAACGAGGAGTACGTGAATATGAACCCCACTATATAGCAAATTATTTGATCGAAATTGCAAGATCTTTCAATAGCTTTTATGGCAACAATGTCATAGTAAATAAAGAAGATAAAAATTCTGGTTACTTTGTGGCTCTTACATTTGCTTTTACTTTTGTAATGAAAAAAGGCCTACATCTTCTTGGAATAGAGTCACCGGAGAAAATGTAGTAATATATGTTACATGACTCAAGAGCAAGCTTTGAACATTTTAAAAACTGGTGCGAATGTTTTCTTGACTGGTGAACCCGGTGCTGGGAAAACTCACACGATAAATAATTTGGTGAATTATTTGCGTGATCGTGATATAGATTTAGCTGTAACAGCTTCGACTGGTATTGCTGCTACCCATATCGGGGGTATGACTATCCATTCGTGGAGTGGTATTGGAATAAAAAATAAATTAGATAAATACGATCTAGATAAAATTGCTAGCAGTGAATATATTGTAAAGAGAGTTAATCGCACAAAAGTTTTAATTATTGATGAAGTTTCTATGCTTTCTCATGGCATGCTGGATATGGTTGATCTAGTTTGTCGAGAAATAAAACAAAAAAGCGAAGCCTTTGGCGGGATGCAAGTTGTTCTTGTTGGAGATTTTTTTCAATTACCACCGATTGTTAAAAAAGATTTTAGAGAGAAGGAATATAGTGAAAAACAAAATTCACTTATCCCACAAGTCGGACTTGTGGGGAATTTTGCATACAATAGCGGAGCTTGGGACAGGGCTAGGTTTGTGGTGTGTTATTTGTCTGAACAGCATCGCCAAGATGACAAGGATCTTCTCTCAGTTCTTTCGGCTATTCGGAGTAATAATATTTCTGAAAAACATTTTAAACATATAAAAGAAAGACAAATAGATTGGGGCGATATGCCGGAAAATATTACCAAACTATATTCGCATAATTTGGATGTAGATCGAGTGAACAATACCGAGCTTGCTAAACTCGAAGATGAAGTGAAATGTTTTCAAATGTCGGGAGATGGTAATGAAAAAATGATTGAGACTTTAAAAAAAGGATGTCTGTCACCAGAAAATTTAGAATTAAAAATTGGAGCAGTGGTTATGTGTACTAAAAATAATCAAAAAGAAAGATTTGTGAATGGTACACTTGGTGTTGTGACTGAGTTTGATGAATTTAGTGGTCACCCAGTAATTAAAACCAAAAATGGTTACAGCATTACTGTGGCACCTATGGATTGGAGTGTGGAAGAAAATGGAAAGAGTCGAGCCCAGATCACCCAGATTCCTCTTCGCTTGGCTTGGGCTATGACCGTCCACAAGAGTCAGGGTATGAGTCTAGATGCTGCCGTGATGGATCTCTCACAAGTCTTTGAATTTGGTCAGGGATATGTAGCTCTTTCTCGGGTACGGAGACTTTCTGGACTTTATCTACTCGGTATTAATGACCATGCATTCAAAGTTCATCCCGAAATTTTAGAAAAAGATATTTATTTTAAAAAAAATTCAGAAGAGGCGCAGGTCGTGTTCGGTAAACTTTCCACAACCGAACTCAAAAAAATGCATGATGATTTTGTAACATCTTTTGGAGGAAAGGTGTCCGGAAAGAAAAAATAGAGTTATCTTAAATCAAAAATATCTGGACTGGTTAAAGAGTTTTTCCTTTCTTTTGTTTGTCCTGCTTTGAAAGCGATTTCTCCCGCTTTTTCTCTAGATATAAACCTTCCAGTGTTTGTGATAAATCCTTCTTCTCTACCCTCAGTGCTGGCTTGTGGATTCCAAGCGTAGACGTCTTCATGTGTCTGACGAGCATAGATTTTACCATCTGGAGTTCTAACAGCGGCCTTTTCTATCCTTTCTATAACTTCTCTTTTTGGTTCTTGTTCCATATTGTAATCATAAGATATTTTAAAAAATTGTCCATTTTTGTTTTTTTGTGGTATATTTATAAATAAGCGTTGAAGGAGTTATCACTCCTGAGTCCTCCAATATGGTGGGCATGCTTCGGGAAGAAATCGCTAGGCAAGACCTAGTCGAAAGTAGAACCCATTAAATGAGAAGTAACAAAGGTGGTACCACGGGTCAAAAACTCGTCCTTGTATAACAATTTTATTATTGTTGTATGTGGACGGGTTTTTTTTATTTATAAAAATTTATAAAAACATGCAAGACGAAAATGTAAAAAATAACAAAAGTGAGGTAGCTCTTCGAGAAGAGCGTGTTTTGGAATTTTGGCGTGAGAATAAAATTTTTAAGAAATCAGTTAAAAATCGTGAGGGCGGTAAGGAATTTGTTTTTTACGATGGACCGGTTACAGCAAATTCTAAACCGGTTCTTCACACCATGGTGCCGTTTTCTTTTAAAGATGTAATACCTAGATACAAAACTATGCAAGGCTTCCATGCACACAGGAAGGGTGGTTGGGATACACACGGACTTCCGGTGGAATTACAAATAGAAAAAAAACTTGGCTTTAAGTCAAAAAATGATATCGAGAATTATGGCATAGCCGCTTTTAATAAACTTTGCAAAGACAGTGTTTGGGAATTTATAGATTTATGGAAAGATTTTACTCAAAGAATGGGATATTGGGCTGATCAAGAAAATGCTTATGTTACTTATCATAACGACTATATTGAATCTCTTTGGAGTGTGGTAAAAAAAATCGACGAACAAAAACTTTTGTATAAAGATTATAAAGTTGTGCCTTGGTGTCCGAGATGTGGGACGGCTTTGTCTAGTCATGAACTCGCTCAGGGATATGAAGATGTGAAAGATTTATCGGTTTATGTTAAATTCAAATTAAAAGGACAAGATAATACTTACATTCTTGCGTGGACGACGACACCATGGACATTGCCGGGGAATGTTGCTTTGGCTGTGGGGGAAGATATAGATTATGTAAAAGTAAGAGAAAAGATAGTGGTCGTTTTAAATGCCCCACAAGACCATGGAATTTATAGATCGTCTGGAGGTGTGTATATTCTTGCAAAATCTAAATTATCTCTACTAGAAAATTATGAATTAATTTCAGAATTTAAGGGTAAAGATCTAGTCGGGCTAGAATACGAACCACTTTTTCCGTATCTCGCAGAGACTATTTCTGAAAGTGAAAAAACAAAAATGGATAAGGCTTATAAAGTCTATACTGCAAATTTTGTGAATACTACCGATGGTACGGGAATCGTGCATACAGCTGTTATGTATGGACAGGACGATTTTGTGTTAGGCACAGAGGTTGGTTTACCAAAACACCATCTCGTCGGCCTTGATGGAAAATTTTTATCGGGCACTGGATTTTTAGAAGGTAGATTTGTTAAAGAAGTTGATGGCGGTATTGTTGGTGGGCCGGGTAAGCCAACCCTAGCTCTAGACATCATCGAAGATCTAAAAAAGCGAAATTTATTTTTTAAACAAGAAAATTATAAACATAGCTACCCGCATTGTTGGCGTTGCAAAACTGCGCTCATATACTATGCGCGTGATTCTTGGTATATCCGTATGTCGGATCCGAAAATAAAAAAAGAAATGATCGAAGAAAATAAGACGATCAATTGGGAGCCAGCATACATCCGAGATGGGCGTTTTGGCGAATGGCTACGTGAAATAAAAGATTGGGCTATATCGCGTGAGAGATATTGGGGAACTCCACTACCTGTTTGGATTTGCGGCAAGTGCGAGAAGAGACATGTAGTAGGAAGTTTGGAAGATTTAAAAAATAAATCAAAGAAATCTAAAAATAAATATTTCGTGATGCGTCATGGGGAAGCTGAAAATAATGCTAAAAATATTTATTCTTCCGATCGGAATAAAAATCACTTGACAGAAAAAGGTAAATCGCAAGTGCACGAGACTGTGGAACATTTGAAAAATACCTGCCTGCGCAGGCAGGAAAAAATAACTCAAATTTTCTGTTCCCCATTTTTACGAACTCGTGAAACGGCAGATATAGTGGCAGAAAAAATAGGATTTCCAAAAGAAAATATCATTATTGATGAACGTCTACACGAACTTGAATTTGGAGAATTCGGAGAACGTCCGGTGCAAGACTATTGGGATTTTATGGAGGGTAAGACTTGGACTTTCGATACTAAAATTCCAGGAGGGGAGAGTTTTCAAGATGGTAAGAGACGTTTTGGAGAATTTTTGTATGATATCGATCAAAAATATAAAAATGAAACTATTTTGATTGTTTCGCATGGTTTGTCGTTGGAATTAATTCCAGCCGTGATTGAAGGTGCTGATAAAGCTCGCTCTTTAGAAATTTTCCATTCGAAAATAAAAAATAAAACAGGAGAACTTCACCGAGAACATGAATTTATTCCCCTTCCACATAATGTTGAATACGAATTAGATTTACACAAACCATTTATTGATGAAATTAATTTAGAGTGTAGTTGTGGTGGCGATATGACCCGCACAAAAGAAGTGATGGATGTCTGGTTTGATTCTGGTTGTATGCCTTTTGCTCAGGATCATTATCCTTTTGAAAATAAAAAATGGGTAGATGGGTCGGGTTTTCCCGCGGATTTTATCTCAGAAGCTATAGACCAAACTCGTGGCTGGTTCTACACTTTGCATGCGATTGGAGTGCTTGTTGGTCGAGGAAAGGCGTATAAAAATGTGATTTGTCTTGGGCATTTGCTTGATGCTCAAGGCAAGAAAATGTCTAAATCCATAGGAAATATTGTTGATCCTTGGGAGATGATGAATAAATATGGTGTCGACACTTTACGTCTCTGGATGTATTCTGTGAATCAACCCGGTGAATCAAAAAACTTTGATGAGAAAACTGTCTCTCTTCTTCAACAGCAAGTTTTTAGCTTGCTTTATAACGTCTTGGCGTTTTATGAATTATATCGAGATCAAGAATTAGAAAAGTTGGAATATAAAAAGTCAGAAAACATTTTAGATGCTTGGATTGTGGCTAGACTAAATGAACTTATAAAAATTTCTACCGAAAATTTGGATAGTTATAAACTTCTCGAACCAGTTCGTGCGGTACGAGATTTTATTGGAGATCTTTCGACTTGGTATCTGCGTCGTTCTCGTGAAAGAATCAAAGAAGGAGACGTAGAGGCAAAACAAACTTTGTATTTTGTTTTGAAAACTCTTGCAAAATTATTTGCTCCATTTGCTCCATTTACTGCTGAGGATATTTGGTTGAAATTAAAAAATGAAAGTGACACACAGAGTGTGCACTTGGCAGAGTGGCCAAAAATATCAAAAAGTATTTTTGATATTTTTGGCCACAAAGAAGACGCAATATTGAAAAATATGCAGATTGTGAGAGATGTCGTTTCTCTAGGTCTCGAAGCTAGACAAAAAGCTAAAATAGCCGTTCGTCAACCACTTTCCAAATTAGAAATAAAAGATTTTTCACTAGGCATAGAATACATAGAACTAATTAAAGACGAATTAAATGTAAAAGAAGTTAAAGAAAATAAAAATCTTGAATCAAAAGTCTTGCTTGATGATGAAATAACTTTTGAATTAAAACAAGAAGGAAATTATCGCGAGCTTGTGCGAGCTTTGCAAGATATGCGAAAGAATTTCGGATTGACTCCGAGTGAAATAGTGTCTATTTCTTTTGAAACCGATGGAAAAGGCAAAGAATTGATTCAAAAATTTGAAGCAGATATGAAAAAAACTGTTCTAGTTTCTAAAATAGAATTCAAAGGTAATGGCGGGCAGGAAGTTAAAGTAGACAATTTGGTATTCAAAGTAGAAATTGCTAAAATAAAAATATGAAGATTAAAAAGCTTGGGCATTGTTGTTTTGTGGTGGAGCCTAAAATAGGGGTGAGGGTTATGACTGATCCTGGTTCTTTTTCAACTCTACAAAATGAAGAAAAGAACATTGATCTAGTTTTGATTACTCATGAACATCCTGATCACTTGCACATAGACTCATTGAAGATAGTTTTAGAAAATAACCCTACTGCCACAATAATAACAAATACTGCTGTTGGAAAAATACTTGATGAAATAAATATTAAATATACAAAAGTAGAGGAGGGACAGAAGTACGATTTTAAAGATGTACAGATTGTGGGTTTTGGTAATTTGCATGCAGAAACTTATATCACAATGAAACAGGTTCAGAATACAGGTTATATGATAGATAATTTGTGCTATGCCGGAGATGCTTTTAACTACCCAGATCATGATGTGGATATTCTCGCTCTTCCTACGGCTGGTCCGTGGATGAAAATAGGGGAGGCGATTAATTATGCAAAAAATATTAATCCAAGAATAGTTTTTCCTGTGCACGATGGTTTTATTCATAGTTGGGCATCATTCATCTGGAAAAATCCAGAAAATTTCTTGAAAGAATTGGGTATTAGTTTCAAAAATTTAGAAATAGGCAAAGAAGAAGAATTTTAATGCACCACATTCATCACACGGAGGGGATAATATTAGGAAGTAAGAATTCTGGCGAGGCGGGGAAGTATTATTTTATTTTTACTCGCGATCTTGGGATGATCTATGCTAGTGCTCAAGGTGTTCGCAAGATTTCCTCAAAGCTTCGTTTTGTTTTGCAAGATTTTGCATACCTAAAGATTGATTTAGTTCAAGGTAAAGATTTTTGGCGGATCACGACTGCTGAGAAGACAAATATTTTAGAGGAGATAACTAAAAAATCTGTCAATCTAAAAGTTTTCGCTAGTATTGCACGTTTGCTTCGGCGTTTACTCGCCGGTGTTGAGCCAAATAGAGAATTATTTATAGATCTACTCGATGGCTTGCTGTTGCTGGAGAAAACGGAGACAAAAGAGGATTTGCAAAACATAGAAGCTATTCTAGTTTTGCGGATTATAAACAACTTAGGATACATAGGAAGTCATGATGTCTTAGAGAATTTTATCAAATCGCCATTTGAAAAAGATTTAATATTTAAAGCTAGAAAAGATAGAAAAATAATTCTTGTTGAGATCAACAATGCCCTAAAAGAAACACATTTGTAATTTGTGATATAATATCAAAATGGCTGTAGGTGATAAAGATAAATTAAATAGATTAGAAGAATTAAAAAATAAACTTTTCAGTAAAAATTACGAACAAAAAATAGAGCATCATGATAAGTTTACTGAGATTCGAGTTAAAGAAATTAAAGATAGTTGGGGTGACGAAAACTATACATCAGCTTCATCTCAGGATTCTTCTAAAAACTTTTTTATGAAAACTTCCGTATTTAAAAATTTCTTTTACTTTTCTCTAGTATTTTTTGTTCTAACACTTAGCTACGCTTCTTTTATGTTCTTCAAAGGAGGCAATACTGTTTCTAATGAAAATATAGACATATCAGTTATTGGAAGTAATTTTGTTGCGGGGGGAGAAGATTTTTCTTTTATTGTTGAAATAAAAAATAGAAATAGTTCTTCCCTCGATCTAGTTGATCTTATTGTTGAGTATCCAAAAAGTTCTAGTATTTCAGGTGTAAATTCTACTGAAAGAAGTCGCACTTCAATTGGGGGGATTTCCGCTGGAGAAATCCATAATGAAAATATAAAATTGATTCTCTTTGGTGAGCAAGGAAGCTTACGTTCTATAAAAATTTCTCTGGAATATAGAGTAGAGGGCTCAAATGCTATTTTTGTAAAAGAAAAACCATATGAGGTGACTATTAGTTCTACACCTCTTAATATTTCCGTAGATGCACCATCTAGTATTAGTCCAAATCAGGATATCAATATGAATATAAAAGTTGTTTTGAATTCGCTCAAACCAGCTACTAGAACTTTAATTAAGATAGATTATCCTGTGGGTTTTGTTTTTATTTCTGCTAATCCAGCACCATCACTCGGAAATAATATTTGGAGTCTGGGAGATATTGCCCCAGGTGGAGAAAAAGATATTGCTCTCTTGGGTAAGATGCTAGATGTCTTTGATGGTGAACAAAAAGCATTTCAGGTCTCGAGCGGAACGCAATCTTTCTCTGATAAATCTATGTTTGATATAATATATAATTCTTCTTCACATATCGTCTCTATACAAAAACCATTTATTGAAGCCAGACTTTTCATAAATGGTATAGCTGGGCGAGAATATGTGAGTTCTGCCAAGAATTCTATTAATGGTAAAATAGAATGGATAAATAATTTAGATACAAATGTGAATGATTTAGAAATCCGAGCTAAAATTAAGGGTAATGCTGTAAATGAAAAAAGTATTGATGTCGAACAAGGTTTTTATAATTCTTCTTCTGATACTATTGTTTGGGATAAAAATTCTATTTCTTCGTTTAAAGAAGTTAACCCAGGAGGTTCTGGTTATGTGAATTTTACACTTTCTACAATCTCATTGTTTTCTGCTGGAAGTGGGATACTTTCCAATCCCGTGGTCAATATTGACGTCTCTATCTCTGGTAAACAATTGATCGAGAATTATGCATCGAAGGATTTAGACAATCTTTCTTCTTCAACAATCCGGATTATTTCTGATGTTGGATTTACAAATAAAGCGTTATATTATTCTGGACCTTTCACCAATAAGGGTGTTGTTCCACCAAAAGTTGAAAAAGAAACGACTTATACCATCACTTGGTCTCTTTCTAATACTGCAAATAATATTTCAAAAAGTGTCGTGACGTCGAGTTTACCTACTTGGATTAAATTTATGGGAACTATTTCTCCAGCCACTGAAGATCTGGTTTATAATTCTTCTACACGTGAAATTATTTGGAATGCAGGTTCTATCCCTAGAGGTGCTGGTGTTTCCGGAGTTGATCGTAGTGTTTCTTTTCAAGTTGGATTTTCTCCATCAATTTCCCAGCTTGGTTCTAGTCCGATTCTTATCAAAGAAGCGACTTTGACTGGGTATGATGATTTTGCTAAGGTGGATATAAAGGTCAAGAAGGACTTGCTTAATATCACATTAAACAATGAGCCATTGTTTCCGTCGGGCGGAGGCATAGTAGTAGAATAATTTAAAAATATGAAAAAAGAAAATCAAAATGATCTAATGGAAAAAATAGTTTCACTCTGCAAAAGGCGAGGGTTTGTTTTTCAAGGTTCGGAGATATATGGGGGAATGGCGGGATTGTATGATTTTGGTCCGTATGGTGTAGAATTTTTAAATAATTTAAAAAATGAATGGTGGAAAGCCCATGTACAATTTAGGGATGATTATGTAGGCATAGATTCAGCAATGTTTAAAGATCCACGAGTTTGGGAAGCGTCAGGCCATGTAGGTGGATTTTCTGATCCTCTTTCTGAATGTCGAAAATGTAATACTCGTATTAGAGTCGATAAAGAATTAAAGAATATAGGTATATCTGCAGACGAAAAAATGCCTGAAAAGCAATTGCAAGAACTTTTTGAAAAGAATAAACAAAATATTTCTTGTCCGAAATGTGGTGCACATGATTTTTCTCCAGCACGATCTTTTAATTTATTAGTAAAGTCTAATCTTGGAGATTTTACTGGTGAGGGCAAGAATCCAGTTTATCTCCCGGGAGAAGCTTGTCAAGGAATTTATTTGAATTTTAAAAATGTTGTTGATTCGACTCGTATGCATATACCTTTTGGCATAGCTCAGATAGGAAAAGCTTTTCGTAATGAAATTTCTCCACGTAATTTTCTTTTTCGTACGCGTGAGATGGAACAAGCCGATACGCAATATTTTGTGCGACCAAATGAAAACAAAGAAGAATATGAACGGGTAAAGAAAAATAGATTTGATTGGTACGTAAACCTCGGTATTAAGGCTGAAAATTTGAGATTTGTTCAACACGAAAATCTAGTTTTTTATGCAAAAGATGCTTGGGATATTGAGTATAAATTTGCCACCGGTTTTGATGAATTAGAAGGTATTCATGATCGTTCCGACTATGATCTTACTCAGCATATGAAATTTTCCGGTACTGATCTGCAGTATACAGACCCACATACTGGAGAAAAATATATTCCTTGGATTTTAGAAACTTCTGTTGGTATGGGACGTATGTTTCTTGCATTTCTGACCGACTCTTACTGCGAAGATAAGATCGGAGAGGATACTCGTGTTGTTTTGAAAATTTCCCCCAAGCTTTCTCCCATAAAAGTAGCAGTTTTTCCATTGTTGAGGAATAAGCCAGAATTAGTAGAAAAAGCTAGACAAGTGTACGATTCTCTTAAAAAAGAGTTTAAATGTGAGTTTGATGACAACGGTAATATCGGTAAAAGATATAGGAGACAGGACGAGATTGGTACACCATTTTGTATAGTTATAGATTTTGATACTCTTACTGATGACGCGGTGACTGTCCGAGATCGAGATAGTGGAGAACAAACCCGAGTCAAAGTAATGGAGCTACAAAAATATATAAAAGATAAGATAAATTAAAAAATTTATGTGGTGTTTTGCAAAAATTAATAATAAATTAGCAGAAATTTATTTTGAAAAAACCAAAAGTGGAAAGAATAAAATCATTGGGCATTGTTATGTGAGTTTAAAAGATTTTAAATCTAGACAGGAAAAATCTTGGCTTGAAAATGATACCAAAAAGTTTAAGTTTACCTATAAAAATAAAAAATATATTGAAATTTAAATAAAATTTATGCAAAAAGGAATTGATTATATAGGAAGTGCGGTCATTTTTTTCTGTCACGATGGTAAGGGGAATGTTGTTTTTGGTAAAAGGGGAATAAATACAAAAGATGAACACGGAAATTGGGATGTTGGAGGTGGGGGTGTTGAATTCGGAGACACTATAATTGATACTTTAAGAAAAGAAATCAAAGAAGAATATTGTACAGATGTATTGGACTATGAATTTTTAGGATACAGAGATGTTTTTCGAGAACAAAATGGAAAAAAGACGCATTGGTTAATTCTTGATTTTAAAGTTCTTGTCGATAAAGATAAAGTAAAGAATGGTGAACCGCATAAATTAGATGATGTAAGATGGTTTACTTTAGGAAATATGCCTAGTCCTATTCATTCCCAACTTCCTAAATTTTTAGAGTTATATAAAGATAAATTGAAATAATTAATTATGTTGACAATGTATATACATGTGTATATACTTAAATCATGATTACAAAAGCAACAAAATGGGGCAATAGTCTGGCTGTACGAATACCAAAACAGTTATCAAATTATTTGCGTATTGAAGATGGGGCTGGATTGGAATTTGAAAAATATGGCAGGTATCTTTTACTAAAGCCTGTTAAAATTATAAAAGTAAAATCTGAGGCATCTTTAAAAATGTCAATAAAAAACAAAGACGCCGATCATTCATTGGAAGACCTCGGAGGTGAAGACAGTTATTGGAGGAATAATTATGAGGGTTTAGTTGAAAATATTAGATTTTTATCTTCCAATAAGTCTTTGGATTTTTTGAAAAAAGAGCCGGATCTATATGAAAACTACTAAATTCAGTTTTGGAGATATAGTGTTAGTTTCTTTTCCATTTTCAGATCTAACTTCTTTTAAAAGAAGACCCTGTTTGATACTAAAAGAACACGAACAAGATGTGTTAGTGATATTTATAAGTTCACAATTAAATAAAGAATCCGGGCACGATTTTATTCTTAGAAGGGATAATATCAATAACTTGGCTGTCGATTCTGTCGTTAAAATCTGGAAAATAAATATTTTACATAAAAGTTTAATTTTAAAAAAAATTGGTTTTTTAAGTAAAGATAATAAAATTGTTCTAAAAAATAAATTAATTAATTTTTTTACTAAATTATAAAATAATATGAAATACATAAAAAAAATTTTAAAAAATGGTTTGCGGGTGATTACTGTGCCGATGAAAGATAATCCGACGGTGACGGTCTTGGTGCTTGTCGAAGCTGGGTCAAAATATGAAGAAAAAAAGGTGAACGGTATTTCTCACTTCTTGGAGCATATGTGTTTCAAAGGAACTCTAAAAAGACCAAAGGGTGTCGATATTTCAAAGGAATTAGACGCCCTCGGTAGCCAGTATAACGCTTTCACCGCTCAAGAATATACAGGGTATTATGCAAAATCAGATGCTAGACATTTCAGACAAATTTTCGATATTGTTTCAGACATTTATTTAAATTCTACTTTTCCTGAAATAGAAATGCAACGGGAAAAAGGGGTGATAATCGAGGAGATCAATATGTACGAAGATATGCCTTCTAGGCATGTGCAAGATTTGTTTATGAAATTGTTATATGGCGACCAACCAGCTGGTTGGAACATTGCCGGAGAAAAGAAAAATATTTTAGCGATGAAGCGAGATGATTTTGTGAAATATAAAAGCGAGCATTATCTTCCGGAAGCGACGACTCTAGTGGTGGCCGGATCTGTGACTGAAAAAGAAGTCATGAATGAAGTGAAAAAGATTTTTGGCTTCGTATCTCGTGGCAAGAAGGGAAATAAAATAAAAGTGGAGGAAAAACAAAATAAACCGGAGGTTCTTGTGAATTATAAAAAGACAGATCAGACGCATTTCGTTCTCGGTGTGCGTAGTTATGATTTATTTTATAAAAATAACGCAGTCCTTTCTGTTTTGGGTGGAATTCTTGGAGGAGGAATGAGCTCTAGACTTTTTGTGAAATTGCGGGAAGAGATGGGAGTCGGATATTATGTCCGTGCTTACAACGATGCATATACTGATCACGGATTTTTCCAGATATCTGCGGGAGTAGATAATAAAAGGATTGACGAAGTCTTGCGTGCTGTTCTTCTCGAATGCAAAAAACTTAAAGATGAGATAGTTCTTGAAGAAGAATTAAATAAAGTTAAAGAATGTCTGATCGGAAATATGAAACTCACTCTCGAGTCTTCTGACGACATTGCAAACTTTTATGGTGGACAAGAATTACTCAAGAAAGAAATAAAAAGTGCTGATGAAAAAGCAAAAGATATTCGTAAAGTTACAGCTTTGCAAATCCAAACTCTAGCCAAAGAAATTTTTCAAAATAAAAAGCTGAATCTGGCTTTAATTGGTCCGTTTAAAGAAAAAGCAAGATTTCTAAAAATATTAAAATTATAAACGAAACCTCTCTAGGTATTTCGGGCTTCTTTGTGGTATTATATTTTTATGTTCAGTGCTAACACAACAAATCCTTTTTCTATATCTACTAGCACCATGATCCGGGCTGTATTGGTTTGTCTGGGTGTTTTTCTATTGTGGGTTTTGCGTGATTTACTTTTAGTTGTTTTGACTTCCATCGTCATAGCTTCTTTTGTAGAGTCTTCTGTCCCGACTTTTGCACGCATAGGGATCGGTCGAGTTTTTGGAATAGTTATTTTATATACTTTTTGGTTACTGGGACTTGTTGGTATGTTTTATCTTTTTGCCCCATTACTCATTACCGAAATTTATAATTTCTCAACCTTCTTTTCTTCATATATTCCGAGTTCTTCATTTTTGAATTATTTTCAAAGTGAATCTTTTGCTGGAGCCAAGGATATTGTCGGGACTCTTTCAAATAATTTTTCATTAGCAGCTCTTCTCGAAGTATCTAAAACATTCGTCTCCAATTTGTCTGGAGGATTTTTCCAAACAGTTTCCGTGGCCTTTGGAAGTATTTTTAACTTTGTGACCATCATCCTCGTTTCGTTTTATTTATCAATCCAAGAAAAGGGGATAGAAAATTTCCTGCGCATTGTTTTTCCGATTCAGTACGAAGATTATGTGGTGGATTTATGGGATCGTTCCAGTAAAAAGATTGCTCTCTGGGTCAAGGGTCAAATGCTTCTCGGGCTGATCGTGGCTGTTTTAATATACCTAATTCTTTCTCTGATAGGAATAAAATACGCTCTTTTGCTCGCTATTATTGCTGGGATAATGGAGCTAGTACCTTATGGTATTTTGGTGGCACTCATTCCTGCTTTTTCTTTTTCTTACCTTTCTGGAGGAATCGAGAGCGCTTTGATGGCGACTGGGGCTTATATCATAGTGCATCAATTTGAAGTTTTCCTCTTTTCTCCACTTATTATTAAAAAAATAGTTGGTCTCTCTCCGATAGTCATCATCTTGTCGGCTTTGATTGGCTTTGAACTCGGTGGTATTTGGGGCATAATTCTTTCTATCCCAGTCGCTGTCATCGTGATGGAATTCTTGAGTGATATTGAAAAGAATAAAAATTTGGCGAGAACCAATATTAAATAATTTTAAACTGTTATGACTGACAAGAAAAGTTTTTACCTGACAACTACACTTCCTTACGTTAACGCCGATCTTCATATGGGCCATGCTCTCGAATTTATTCGAGCAGATATTGTTGTACGTTACAAAAAACTTATAGGGTTTGACGTGTTCTTTAACACAGGCACAGATGAGCATGGTATGAAAATCCACGAAAAAGCTACATCTCTCAGTAAAACTCCGCAGGAATTTGTTGATGAGAGTTTTTTGCATTTCAAAGAATCTGTAAAAATTTTCGGCATGGATCCAGATCTTCGTTTTATTCGTACCACAGAAGAAAAACATGTAAAAACAGCTCTGGAATTTTGGAAAAGAGTTTTCGACAATGGGTATATTTACAAGAAGAATTATCAAGCTAAGTATTGCGTTGGCTGCGAAGAGAGTAAGAGTGATTCTGAATTAGTTGATGGGAAATGTTCTATTCACACAAGTCGTGAACTTGAAATTATCGAAGAAGAAAATTATTTTTTTAAATATTCTGAATTCGGAGAAAAATTATTAAAATTTTATGCAGAAAACCCAAGTTTTGTTGTTCCTGATTTTCGATTTAATGAAATAAAAGCTTTTGTTGAAAGGGGTTTGCAGGACTTTTCTATTTCGCGCTTGAAATCCAAAATGCCTTGGGGAATAGAAGTTCCTGGAGATCCGAATCACGTTATGTATGTCTGGTTTGATGCACTTACAAGTTACATTTCGACCTTAGGATGGCCGGACGATGTAGAAACTTTTGATAAATATTGGAAAAATGGAACTCCGACTCAATATTGCGGTAAAGACAATCTGCGTTTTCAATCTGCGATGTGGCAATCCATGCTTATGGCTGCCGGTCTGCCAAATTCCTATCAAATAATTATCGATGGATTTATCACAGCCGAAGGTGGAATAAAAATGTCAAAAACATTAGGAAATGTTATAGATCCCGTGGAAGTGGTGAAAGAATATGGCACAGATGCACTCCGATTTTTTTTAGCGAAAGAAATTTCTAATTTCGAGGACAGTCCTTTTACTATGGAGAGATTTAAAGAAGCATACAATGCAGGACTTGCGAATGGATTGGGGAATTTAGCTTCACGAATTTTGACTCTTTCAGAGAAATATTTAGAAAAGTGTCCAGAGATTAGAGAGGACGATGATTTTACAGAATATTTTAGTTTTTTTGAAAAATTTGATATTAAACAAGCGGTGGATATTGTTTGGCACGAAATAGGCGAGTTAGATAAATTTATTCAAGAAACTGAACCATTTAAAGTTATTAAAGTGGACGAAAAAAAGGGAAAAGAATTCATAACAAGTATGGTTGTACGTTTGTATCGTATCACTCGGATGCTTAATCCAATAATGCCAGAGACAAATATTTTATTAAAAAAATTAATTAAAGAAAATAAAAAACCAGAGAAACCTTTGTTTATGAGGAAGGAATAATACCCCCACCCAACCCTCCCCCTACATAGGGTGAGGGCTAAGAAATACAAATTCATGGCATATTGCTATGTAGAGATTTTTCCTCCCCCTAAGTAGGGGGAGGCGAGGTGGGGGTATAATTTATAATGTTGGATAGTAGAAAAGTGGTATTATTATAATAAACAACATGCCAAAATACATCGACATCCATAGCCATGTGAATTTTAAAGCTTTCGACGAGGATCGAGACGAGGTGATTCGACGTGCTTTGGATAATAATACTTGGGTTATCAATGTTGGGACACAAATAGACACTTCGAGGAGTGCGATAGAGCTTGCCAATAAATATGAAGAAGGTGTTTACGCTATCATCGGACTTCATCCGATCCACACTGGAGCTTCTTTTCATGATGAAAAAGAATTGGGCGTTG
Source organism: Candidatus Nomurabacteria bacterium (assembly GCA_943354905.1). Lineage (GTDB taxonomy): Bacteria > Patescibacteriota > Minisyncoccia > Phycocordibacterales > UBA9973 > UBA9973. Next base: position 9,603 of record CALRDL010000003.1, on the reverse strand, counting down.
GTGGAGTGGGATTTACTTCTCGTGGAGAAAATTTTGATAAAGAAAAATATCGAGAGCTTTTGAAAGATCCAAAAGTAGTGGGGGTAGGAGAGTGTGGGTTGGATTATTTTAGATGCGACGAAGCGTCTATGAAAAAACAAAAGGAAGACTTTATAAGCCAGATAGAACTTGCTAATGAATTTAACAAACCTCTTATGTTGCATATACGCAATGGTTCGACTCCTTCAACAAGTTTAGGGCAAGCAAGCTCACCACAAGCAATCCGAAACGCATATTTTGATGCATTAGAAATTTTGAAACAATATTCAAAAGTTCGAGGTGATGTCCATTTTTTTGCGGGAGGGCTAGAAGAAGCTAAAGCATTTTTGGATTTTGGTTTCACATTGTCTTTTACTGGAGTTATCACATTTACTCATGATTACGATGAAGTTATTAGAAATACGCCCTTAGACAGGATAATGTCGGAGACTGATTCACCTTATGTGTCGCCTGTACCCCATAGAGGCAAGCGAAATGAGCCTGTTTATGTAAAAGAGATAGTCAAAAAGATTGCTGAAATAAAAGGTTTGAGAGAAGAAGAAGTAGCCGAAGCTATCGTAGCCAATGCCAAGCGAGTCTTTGGAATATAATTCAACCCCTCCAGTCTCCCCTTGTCAGGGGAGGTGAATATGGGTTGCCCCTTGATAAAAAAATAAAAAAACTATTGACATTTAATTTCTGATTTGTTAGGGTTGGGATATATGGTTCAATCAATTCCAATTGAACTCCCGCTTAGCAAACTCTTGGGGCTAAAAAGTCCCCAAAATGTTTATTTTGCAATCATTTTTTCTCTTTTAGTATTTATTAAAAAAAGCCACCTCTAGTCCGGGTGGCTTTTGTATTATTACTCATCAGTATATAAATGAAAAAAAAGAATAAATATAAATGGAGTAAATTACTACCCAATTTTATCTCTGGGCTGGTTATTTTCATAATGATCTTCGCTCCTCTCCAACCGCTAATCCCTGAATTCCTAGACTTCTCTGGCCGGGAAACCGTTTTTAAGAAAGAAAATGCCAAACAGAGATATCTTTCAGAATACGCAAATAAAGATAAAGATAGAACTGCAGAAAGTACCATCGCTCAAAAGTCTAAAAAAGTATTAAAAAATGCGGCCCTTAAACTAAAAACTGAAACCCCGGCCGGTCTTTTAGAAGCAGTCAAAGAAAATTTTGAAGAAATAGCGGAAAAAATTACAGAAAAGAATGAGGAAGTCGCCCAGACAGAAAATCAGGAAAACAAAGAAATAGCTCAAGCACAAACTTCCACTTGGGGTGAAGGAGGCGGAGCATCCGCCCCAGCCACTCTAGGTGTGAAGCTAGCGGATAAATACGACGGGGTGGTTTACAACGAACAGAACAATACTCTTATCATCACGGATACCAAAAGCGAAATAGAGAAAATCACTCTCAATGAAGAGGACCGGCCGATTATTGTAGCAGACGAGAGGGGTAATGCCACCCTGGCTGAATACAACGAGGCTGGCGAGCCCATCAAGATTACCAAACCCGATGGCAGTATCACTTACTATGCCTATGATGCCAAGGGCCGACTTACCAGTATGTATGTGGAAAGGCCAGTGGACACCAGCAAGCTTTCCTTTTTGGAACGTACTATATATCCTCTCTTAAACTTTGCTTTTGCCGACGAAAGTGCCAAACAAGTAAACCTTGCCTATTCCGAGGGCGGGGAGATAGAACGCATCGCCACAAATGACAGCGAAACAAGATTTCAATATGATGAGGCTGGTAACCTAGTAGGGCAGTTCAATGACGATGATAATGAGATTCAGTATCAGTATGATGAATTGGGCAGTGTGATTGGAACGAAGATTTTAGAGAAAAGCGCTATGGTAGAGAAAAAGTCAGAAGTTATAGAAAGAGACAACTCCACCAAGGAGATGGGTAGTGTTTCTCTTTTTCACTCCATTTTTAGAAAAATAAAGTCAAAAGTGGCCTCTCTGTACCGAGGCGCCAAGTTGATCGCCTTTGCTAATACTTCTTCCGTCACCCAAGAGACAAAAGTTTCATATGACAAAAATAATAACCCGAGCGGTCTTTCCATTACCTTGCCGTTTGAAGAGGAAGTGACAGTAGAAGAAGTGAAAGCAGAAGTAAAGACGGAAGTGAAGGTAGAAGTAAAGGAAACGATAGCAGAAGAAGTAAAGGAAGAAAGAACAAAGACAAAAGTAGAGGAAACGACGACAGAAGTAAAGACGGAAGTAAAGACAGAAGTGAAAGAAGTAATAGTAGAGGAAGCAAAAACAGAAATAAAAGAAGCGCCCGAAACTGTGAGTGGTCCAATCTCTTGGCTGCAAAATAAATTGATTGGAATCTGGGAGAGGAATCTATCCTACGCTTTTGCCGAAGGTGAAACTAGCGCCGAATCTGCAGAAGTTTTCATTCCCGCTCCCGAGATAAACATACTAGAACTACCTCCTCCACCCAAAGAGACTTTAGAGGCACCAGTCAAACCGGAGACCAAAGTCAAAAAGGTTCAAAAGAAGATTGAAGTAAAAAACACTTACGATTCTCTGGGAGTACTCCGTTCTTCGGTGAATCAAAAGGGCGAGGAAACATTTTATGACTATGATTCTAGCGATAGTCCTCTGGGGTTACGAGTTATTTCGCGTGCTGGCGTCGATATTTACTCGGTGAATTACGCTTATACATCCAGTAAACAATATTCTTCCCGCTCGGATAGTTTTGGCCAAAAGAACAAATTTACTTATGATGAGTCAAATCAATTGAGTAAAGTGACTGACAGCACTGGTGTAATCACCAGCTATACCCATAATGAACGGGGCAATCGAATGGTGAAGGAAGGTGTTTCTGGCCGCATCACTTACGAATATGATGGCAATCAGCTAACCAGGACAGTATATCCGGACGGATCAGCGACAATTTATGAACACGACAAGGCTGGCCAACTGGTGAAGAAAACAGATATCAAAGGCGACACCAAGAGCGAGACAGGGTACGGCTATGACGCATTTGGATATATAAATTCTATCATCCTACCAGATGGCAAAGTGATTTCATACACTCTAGATTCTCTGCATCGCAGGATAAAAAGAGAAACGAGCAACAACACTCTGAACTTCACTTATGACGGCCAAAATATGACCACAGTCAAAGATGGCAGTGGAAAAATTATCCGCCAGTATTTCTATGACGCCAAAGGAAAAATAATCGCTATGGCGGTAGACAAAAAAGTCTATACCGTAACTCGCGATAGCCATAACTCCATTGTCGCTCTGGTGGATGATAACTCAAACATCGTCGCCAAATTCTCCTATGATGAATTTGGCGCTCAGAAATCATCTCTTGATAATTCCATATATTCGGATTTTCTTTATGCTGGATATTTCTATGACCAGGAAGCACAACTTTATCTCCTCGGACCTCGGGCCTATGACCCCGCCCTTGGAAGATTTTACAGTAAGGATCCATTACCGGGAGAACTGGAAAATACACTCACTCAAAATGAATACATCTATGGTCTGAATGATCCGATTAATTTCAGTGATCCCACTGGCCATGCCGCAGAGAAATCAAATCAAGGTATGTCTATCCGTGCAATCTTGGCTTCTGCGACCGAAACTATTGCCGATTTACAACAGTTAGCCGCTAATGCTGTTGACCGCCTGGCCAATGTTATTACCAACGAGGATCGTCAGCGTCTAGAATTGGCTTATGATTTAACTGTGGCCGCAATTGACAGAACTAATAGTTTAATTGACGACTTGATTGCTTACAACCAAAAGCAGGTGGAAAGACTGCTGGTTGCCAACGCAACCGCGAAAGCGCAAGAAGCAATAACTTCGACCTCATCTTCTCTGCATCAAGCACTACCGGCAAACTTAAATCAATCCCCGCCAGGAGAAGAATCCACAACTCTTCCCGAGCGGACGCAAGAAGATCAACGGCTGATTGATAAGCCAACTTCTACCACTGACCCCACGGACCCGGTTTCATGGTTGAAAAATAAGATTTTTGGCTGGTTTGGTTTTAAGTTGGTAAATGTCTATGCCAATGAAGATTCAACTGTAAGAGTGGAACAACCAGCTCAAGTTTCCGCTGACGTATCCGAGCGTCGACAAGCAAGAGATGATAAAAACAACTTACTTCAAAATCAGTTTAATGCTGTGATAGAAATACACACTGGAGCTGACGCAGCTTACCAATTACTCAATCAAGACGACCGCGAATTAATTAAAACTGATACCTACGAATCCTCGGTTAACATCCCTGTGGCGGAGCCATCCACTATCCCCAATTCACAGAAAACAGATGAAGTCCAGACCAAAGACAAGACCTCAATGCGTTCAAAATTACTGAAAAATATTTTTGGTTTCTTTACCATTAAAACCGCACATGCAGCGCCCAGACGTGCTCCAGCGCCAGCACCTAAACCAGCGCCAGCACCTAGAGCGCCAGCTCCTAAACCATCTCCAGCGCCTATTGTTAAACCAGTTCCAGCACCTGTTATCAAATCTATACCAGCACCTGTGGTCAAGGTTAAGCCAGTTCCAGCGCCAATAATTAAACCAACACTATTAAGTAAGCCTGTTATCCAACCAACTCCCAAAAAACCTACTATTCCCAATCCGATAGTTAATGCGCCTCCAATCCCAATTGCGCCAATTCTCTCTATTAGTACCATTTCTCTCCCTTTCGCTAAGCAAAATACGACTTACTCGCAATCTGTTGCCATCCAAGGAGGCAAAGCACCATATAAGGTCACTCTGGAAAGCGGTTCTCTGCCGAGAGGAGTATCTTTGACAACCGGTGGTACTCTATCTGGTAAATCGACAAGTATCACTTCATCATCCTTCACCCTGAAAGTAACCGACGCTCTAGGTAAAACCGCCACCAGAGTATTATCTCTGGCTGTAAATAAAGTATCTAACGCCCTCACCACTCTCGCCGTAGCCACCACCAAGCAAGCTGTGGCGACTACGAATGCTCCTGCAAAACCAGCTGTCTCTGTTCCTAAAGCTCCAACTTCTGTGGTGAATACAGTAGTGCCTGCCATCAAGAATGTGGTGGTAGGGATAGGGAAGGTGGTGATGGGAGGGGTTGGCACGGTAGTAAATGCAGTGAAGAAACACCCCTATGTCGCTGGCACTGTGGTGGTCATTGCCGGTGTCGCGTCTTGTGTCGCTTGGTGTCCTCCAGGATTTGTTGCTGGTGTGGTTACGACTGTTGGTACAGGGGTTACTTGGGCGAGTGCTAAAATAGCTGATATAGTGGCGAAGTTTGGGAATGTGGGGAGTAGTTTAATTGCAAACGCAACTAGACTTTTAAATGGTGCATCTACAAAATTACTTACAACACCTGAAAGAGAAATAATTGCTAATGTAATACAGAATCAAAAACTTAAAGATGGTTTCAGTTATTTATATAAAATAACTGATGAGTTGCCTGGTGGTACAGCAGGAGCTGTTAAGTTTTATGCTGAAACTGGAAAATTAGTTGGGGGATCAACTCACATAATTACTGCAACGGAACGAATTACTAGCCTAGAAAAAATTCTTATGAGCCCAGGCCTTTCTCAAAGTGATATTGAAATAGCTAATTTATTATTAAAACAACTTAAAAATGCTGTGAGTTTAATTAAATAACTATTTATGAATACTTATAAATATGAAGATATAATAAAGATTACGCTTAAGAGATTTCCAGAATTCAAAGATTCCGAAGAATTTAAAAGAGCTGAAAGTGATCTAGAGTTACCACATGTGGTTTATGGCTATTTTACTGATTTTATTAAAAAGATTTTGGAAAATAATGGTGAAAAAGATCCAATAATAAAAAAATTTATAGTATTCACTAATGAATTATTTGAAGATTCAGATAGTGACCCAAAATCTCTTGATCTATTTTATGTTGAGATTTTTGAAGGATTATATGAATCAAAAGAATTGTTTAATTTTGCTAGGAATAATTTTATGGGTAAGGTTTTGATTGGGTTTGAAATTACAGGTAAATCTCGACTTAAAAATTATAAATAGGTAGCGATATGAAAAAACTTCTTTCCACATTCTTAATTAATTAGTGTAAGTTCTTTATCCTTGTACACAATCTTGCTCCGTAAAAGTGAGTTGTCGTCCAAATAGGCTTATGCTATAATATCGCTAAGTATTCCTAAAAAACGGAAGACTTGAAGATAATATGCAATATTTAGACCTAAAGAGCCAACTAAAAGACTTTCTAGTTTTTTCAATAAAGGATATTGAAAAGGTTGATTCGTCGTTCCATAAGCAGAGATTGAGCGAATGGCAAAAGAAGGATTATGTAAAGAAGATCCGCCAAGGCTTTTATATATTTTCTGATCTACAGATAGATGAAAAGATTCTATTTACTATAGCCAATCGCATCTATGAGCCTTCGTACGTCTCTCTTGAAATGGCCCTATCAATTTACGGATTAATTCCTGAAGCTGTATATGGAGTCACTTCAGTCACATCTCAAAATACAAAGAACATAAAGACCCCTGTCGGTGACTTTATTTACAGACATGTACAGCCGGATCTTATGTTTGGATATGATCTGAGAGAACATGGTGGTCATCATTATCAGATTGCTGAGGTAGAAAAAGCTGTTTTGGATTATTTATATTTTAACTCAAAGATTAATGACTATGAATCGTTTGAAGGGATGAGATTCAATACTTCTGAATTAAAGGAGAGGCTAAATATGGAAAAGTTCAACAAGTATCTAGAGGCTTTCCATAGCAAGGCTCTCGAAAAGCGCGCTAAGAAGTTTTTACAATTTATTAATACAGCCATTAACTAATCATGCTTAGTCTCAAGAATATAGAACAGTACTATCCTGACAATCAAAAGCCTTTCAAGCGAAATATCTTGAGAGAGTATTTGCAGTACAAGATTCTTGAAATCATTTTCAACTCAAAGTATGCACAGGACCTCATATTCCTTGGTGGCACGACTCTTCGAATCGTATACAACAACAGTAGGTTCTCCGAGGATCTCGATTTTGACAATTTCAAGCTTACCGAAGAACAGTTCGCCGACCTGGCAAATGAAGTGAAGAAAGGTCTCGAGCTCCAGGGTTATGAGGTAGAGATGAAAAATGTTTTCAAGGGTGCATATCGTTCATACATCAGGATGCCAAAGGTACTCTTTGATAATGATATGTCCGACATGCAGGAAGAAAAGATTCTGATTCAGATCGATACGGTCCCTCAGGTTTTTGACTACAAGAAAGATACCAAGATTCTCAACAAGTTTGATGTTTTTACTCAGATATTTACCGCCCCTATCGACATCCTTCTATCGCAAAAGATTTATGCGGCACTAAACCGTAAGCGAGCAAAGGGTCGTGACTTTTTTGATATCGTCTTCCTTATTCCACAGACAAAGCCAAATTATGCATACCTTGAGGCAAAGCTCGGTGTTAAGAATGCAGATGAACTAAAGAAGGCCCTGCTCGAACAAACAGCTGATCTTGATTTTAATGACCTTGCTCAAGATATCGAACCTTTCCTTATCAACTCTGAAGATAGCAAGAAGGTGAAAATGTTTAGAGAGTATATTAGCTCTGTAGAATTTTAAATATATGAATCCCGTTGCAACACTCATTAAAAAAATAATCGAGAGGATAAAGGAGGATAAAGGGGTTAATGGGGTCAGCCACCATTTATGAGAACCCATGGCATTCAGATGTGGCAGTAGGGATAGGGAAGGTGGTAGGAAATGTAGTAAAGAAACACCCCTATATCGCCGGAACTGTGGTGATAATTGGAGGCGTGGTCGCTTGTTACTTTGCATGTCCTGTGGGATTTGTAGCTGTGGTAATAACAACGATTGCCGGTCCTGTCACTTGGGCAAGCTATAAAATGAGTGATATACTTACTAAGTTTGGTAAGAGTCCGACGGTGCAGACTTTGAAATTTTCTCAAGATGCATTAAATAAAGCTGTGAACTATGTAACAAAGGATCCAACCAAAATGATACATATTTTCGGTAACCCAAGTCATAAATTAGATCTTCTAGTAAAAGAGTTAGGGAGTAAAGAAAATGTGATACAGGCTGTTATAAAAGGATTAAATAGTATTACTTCAAAAATTCCAGAAAGTATTGTATCTGACGTGCCGATTAAAATTGGAAATTATATAGTTACTGCCCGAGTAATAATAATTGATGGGATTCCTCGACTTAGTACAATGTTTATTAAATAGAATTTATCTAAAGTTTATGGACAATGATACTAAATTTAACAAACTAGAAAAAGCCATCTTAGAATGGTTTATAGAAAACTATAAAGATCTTAACCTTACTACTCAGATAAAATCCGCTAAACTTGTAAAAAGAGAGTGGACTAAAGTAGGTTTTTATATAACTTTGAAGGTCCCTCGCAATCTTAAACCGATTGATTTTTCTATTTTTACAAATAGAGAATTCGTTGTTTCTAGTTTCGGTGTTAAAAAAAATGATATAAAAAAAGGGTTTCCTATATATGGCCCAAAGATAGAATCAGATGATATTGAGCTTGGTGGCGATACACTACTCTGGGGGGAAAACGGGTATATTGATTGTATTGAGTTAGTAGCATTTGGTAGTTACTTTAGAGAAAATATTACTAGCTTTAAATTAAAATAAAAATCTCCAATAACTTCGGGTAACTTCGGGTGTCCAACACCGACGAGCCTTATTTAATAAGGTCAGCCACCATTCACGATAACCCCACGGCATTCAGGTCGATGTGATGTAAGTCCAGATGTTCTTTTCATAACTATCTTATGAGGTCTTGCCTTCACCAAGCAAGCTGTGGCGAATACGAATGCTCCTGCGAAGCCAGCTGTCTCTGTTCCCAAGGCTCCAACTTCTGTAGTGAACACAGTAGTGCCCGCCATCAAGAATGTGGTGGTAGGGATAGGGAAGGTGGTGGGAAGTATTGCAAAAACAGTTGGCACAGTAGTAAAAACAGTGGTAGTTAATGTTGCAAAAAATGTTGTTGATGCTGTTCCTGGCATTTTAAATACTGTTAAAGGTGGCACTCTTTTCGTAGCTGGAACTAGCTATCAAATCGTTGACTCCGCACTGTTTAATGTGGCTTCTAATGCTTCCAAGATAATGGGTAGCGATATTAATAAAATAAATTCCTTACCTTTTCAACTAGGCAGACAAACTGGCAATAGTACTGTACAATATATGTCAGTTCTTGCCATTACTGGTGGTGGGGGTGCGGCAGCGGCTGGCGCTATGGTTGCAGTTACTGGCACGGGAATTTGTGCAGCATCATTGGCTGGTGGCGGAATAATATTGGTACCATGTGCTATATCAATTAGCGCTGCCAGTACTTTGGCAGCAGCTGGCGCTCTTACAGCTTCTTATGGTGGAGTATTATATTCTGTAACTAACAAGAATCAAAGCAGTATTGCCGATGCGGTCCCGACTTCTGCCATTAGTGCAACATTTCTTCTAAATCCTTCACTTTTGCATAGTCGCGAACTCTCTCAAATTGTATTTGGTTAGTTATTTTATTCAAAATCTTCGCATCAGTAATACTTTTCAAATCCTCTATGATCGAATGAATT
>CALRDL010000002.1 GCA_943354905.1 Candidatus Nomurabacteria bacterium | reverse complement strand
TAAATTAAGGAAGCGATTTTGTCTAAAAAACAGTAGAGTGTAGAGATGAGATTTGGCATTGCGCTCCCGCACCCTGTCGCTCGAAAGAGTACGACTCACGGAGGTGAGAATGTGCCAAAGCACATTCGCAAGACCTTTTGAGAATTTTTGTGAGCAGAGCGAAACAAAAAGTCCAAAAGGTGTACTGATCCTGTAAGGATTGCACCAAATCTCTTCTGTGCACGAACATGAGCAAATAGCGGATGGTCACTCGCAAGAGACATGACTCTCGCATACTGGGGATTCAATTCGTACACAATTGTTTCTTGTCGAAGAAGCAAATTAACAATGTAAGTTTTAATCAAATGACAACAGCACAAAAACAAAGTTGTATGTTCGTCGGTATCGATGTCCACAAGGACACCCATACCGCAGTTGGTATTTCCCCCTTTGGGGAGAAGCTTTTTGAAATCACGGTAGGTAATTACAAACAAGATTTTGAAAATCTTGTACAAAAAGTAGAAGAAAAATCAGGAACACTTTCACCATTCTTTGGTCTTGAAGATGTCCGTGGATATGGCGAGAGACTAGCTGGATATTTGTATGAAAAATATCCTGTATATCATGTGCCGAGTATTTTGGTTGACCGAGCTCGTCAAAACGCAACACATCCAGAGAAAAGTGATTCCCTGGATGCATTTGGGGTGGCAAAGGTCATGATGCAAAACATCGACAGCCTCCCTGCATATACAATATCGCAGGATAGTAAAAAAGCCAAGCAGATCAAGGAATTAAGTATGGATAGGGAGTATTTAGTGGAAGAGCGTACAAGACTCAAGAATCATCTACACAGTTTGCTTCATAGGATATACAACAGTGAATACAAGGAGATGTACAAAGATTCATTTGCACTCAAAGCTCTAAAGTTTTGGTCAAAAGCAAAACCAAAGTGTGATCCATTCTTGCATCGATCAATGAAGAGAAAAGTTAAAAGGTTACTTGATTTAAGAATTGAAATTGCAGATCTGGAAGAAGAAATGGAGACAATGCTTCTAGGTAACTATACACTTCAAACACTCTCTGGTTGTGGCACAGTGATTTCTGGAATGATAGTTGGTGAGATTGGTGATATTAGTCGTTTTCATTCTCCGGGAGCTTTAGCTAAATATGCAGGATGTTCTCCAAGAGAATGTTCCAGTGGTAAGAAAGTCCGACATGTGAAATCAAGGAGTGGAAACCGAAGACTCAACTGTGCTTTTCATCGCATGGCACTTTCACAGATATCGAGAATGGGTAATGAAAAAGCTCGTACATATTTCAAGAGAAAAATATCAGAGGGCAAATCAAAAAGCCAAGCACTTGTCTGTCTACGCCGTCAGATTGTGAACATAGTTTGGATGATGTTGAAACACAAAACTGTCTACCGAAATGCTTGACTTTTCCTCATAGCGGATCTCTCCTGCGGGCGGGAAATCAGCCGAGGCAGGGCGAATCCTTTCCCCTAGACAAATTATTTCGCCCTGCCGAGTCCATTTTAATCGTTTGGATTTTGCTCGAAATAGTTTCGAACTTTGTCCAACACACACCGCCAAAAAACAAAATCGGGTTCGGATGCCGAATTTAAGACACACATTCCGGTAAGATTAATAGTAAAATAGTCGTATTAGTAATCTAACCAAAGAATACATATACACAAATATTAGAATTCATACAATATTAAGAATGTCGTTGAGAGAATTTGCTTTAAAGAACCCAGCATATTAAAATTAAATTAATTACTAGAATTTTTGTCTTAAGAATTGTGGTATCTTACACAATACAAATAAATTGATATGAAATCACCTGAATTTATCACGCACGGCACGAGTTCAGAGAAGGATGCCGAAAAAATCAAAAATGAAGGATTTAAAGCACAAGAAGGTCGTACGACGGTTTCTGGCGATTTAATTTATGCCTTTGAGTGGGCAACAAAACAAGAACGATGACTTGGCGCCGAAAAAGTTTTTTAATTTCGGAATGGAGTTTTTGGAAATTCGACGGCTAAAAATAATAACCTATTTTATAACTTTTTCATTCTTATTCCTGACTTCCCATCTTTGCATATCCAATGCCTCACTTTTCATTTTCTCTTCAAGATATTTCTGAATATTGAATGCACGATGTGCAAATTCTCTAAATTCTTCCTCTGTCGGTTTCTTTTCTCCAAAAAGGAATTTAGCGACTTCATCAAATTCTACCTTTCTTTGTGCAACTAAATCTTCGCCAAATTCTTTTTTAACTTCATCAAGAAAATTTTCTGGAGAACTTATGTGACTAGAAATTTCAAAAACTTGACCGATAGTAGTGTTAAATTTCTCACTGCTTTTTGAAATTGCTTCGTCAATTTTTGAAGCAAAAAAATTATTTCAAAACCTTGTGTACCAGATTTGGTTCTATCAATTTTATGAAGAAAAGCATTTTCTCTTTCATTTACTAAATCTTCTTTAGACAAAATATCTTTTTCTTTCATATCAGTAAATCTATAGCCAAGCTCATGTGCATAATCAAAAAAGTCGGCTACATTTTCATAAGGCATTACTATGTCGCTATCGTGATGATCGCGAGTTATTTCGCCCTGTGCCAATTCTAACGAAGTACCACCACCAAGAAACCATGGCTTTCCATACTCATTGAGAATTCTAGCAACATCTCCAGTTTCTTTTTCAACATCTGCCTTTTGTTGTTCGGTGGCGTTTTCTGGTATTTCAAAGTTGTTGCTCAAAAACTTTTCGCGTAAATTAAAAGCGAGTTGTTGTTTTGGAGTCATCATTTGCTCTGCACTTTTTATTTCTTCAGACGTTGATTTGTATTCTTTAAAGTTCATAAAATAATTTAATAATTAATATATAAAATGTCTATAACTATTATAGTATCACAATATATTTGTGATACTAACAAACTAACTTATTTTCTAGAATCTAAGTTATCAATCTTACCTAAAAAGGTGTCTTAAATTTGGGGTACCTGTCAATGGGAATACACGGCGGATTTTTGGTGGGAAGCAGTCCTTATATATCATATAACAACTTGGAATATAACACAACGGAATACTATAATACAAGGATATGACAAAGGCGATTTTTTCTAAAGATCATAAATATACTGTTGAACAGCTTAAAAAAGCTCGTCTTGAAGCTGGATTAGATCAAGCTGATGTAGCGAAGCTACTTCGTAAAACTCAACCTCATGTATCAAAAATTGAAGCTGGGCAACGCAGACTTGATATTACACAACTCAAAGAGTTTGCAAAAATTTATAAAAAGGAGCTGTCTTTTTTCATAAAATGATATGAATTTCCAAGAGTATTTTACAAATAAAAATTTAAGAAAAATCCCTAAACAAGGGCTTCATTACGAGCAGAAAACTACGCCAGATTTATTATGGTGTGTTTCTTTGGTTATTCTTGATATTACAAAAAACGATAGAAATCTAGTATTTTCAGATAGCGAAATAAGACTTTCGTCTTTATTCGATAATTTAATGCAAGATTATTTTTCCAAACCATCACAAGCTCTTGCCCCAAGAGAATATAACAAAGTTAGTTCCTATCAATTAGGACTATTATCTTACGCAGGTATTCTTGAAAAAGTTAGTGACCGCCCCAAACAATACAAGATTACAAATCTGGAGGCATTGGAGTATATGTCTACGAACGACCTTAATGCTTCTAAATTCTTAACTGAATATACTGAGAAATTTTTAACTGATAATGGGCTTATTGTAGATTTTGAAAAATACAAAAATAATCCTACACAAGCAAATCACTTAATTGCTAAAGATAAGTATTGGTTATGGGCAAAAATCAATACAAAAATAAGAGGCACTGATCGTAAACATACTTACCGAGTATTTAATAAAATGTTTAATGTTTATTGTTATAAACACAGAATACCCGGAGAGGATGGTTCAAACATAACAAGTGGCCCATGTCCGTATTCTTTTTTGATATATAATCGTAAAAATTTCAGAGACGAAAACATGCCGTCAGGTATGACAAGACAAGAGTATAGAGAAAGCATACTCTTAGATATCGATGCAAGTGGTGTTGTCGGGGTAGTATTATTACAGAAAGTTAAAGCTGATATAAAGAAAAAATATAATGGAATTAGTGAAATTCAAGAGCAAGAATATAATTTCACACCAGAGGGAGGCGTTCATATTCACCATATGTTACCCCAACATTCAAATCCCGAGTTCGCCCTCTTTAGAGAAAATTTAATTGCACTAACTCCAGGACAACACTTGTCGTATGCTCATATTCAAGGTAACACACACAGAATTGATCCTGAGTTTCAAAAAGTTTGTCTAAAAAGAAAATTTGAAAATATAAAAACATCTTTAAAAAATGGGGAGGATTTTTATATGTTGAATAGATTCATACAAGTAATAAACTCAGCCTTTAATCTTAAATTAAAAGAAACTTCTAGTTTAGATCAAGTAGAATCAGTATTCTCTAATATTTAGTTTTAGACTTTTAACCCAAAGAAGAAAACTGAATTGTTATCTATATTGAGAGATCTGGTACCATAATTTCTAGCAACTCGATAGAATCCAACAAATTCCTCTGAATTGTAATATGCGAGATCATTTTTTGTAATTTTTGTTTTATTTATAGGAATAAGAATTGCGACAGAACCATCCACGATGGTATTTTCTGGAAGAAAACAGGCTCTAGGATTATATGTGAGATTTGGAACAAGAACAGCTTCGTCGTGGTTTATATATTTTGCTATCGATAGATTTTTATACTCATCTACATAGGAATCATAATCTGGAATATTTACAATTTTATTACTTCCAATATTTCTTGATTTGAGAACTCGTATTTGTCCTTTATTTTTTGTAATCTGTTTAGTTATTTGCCTATCTCTATATGCAGTGAATACTCCAAAACTAAGCCTTGAAGCTACTTCGTCAAAAAATGAATCTCGATACACTAGCCAATAAGGAAATTCTTTAGAGCAAATATAATTTTGGTCTTTAAAACCAAATTCATTTTTTATATAAGATTCAACTAAAGTCTGATTATTTATACTTGTTTTTTTTGTATTTATAATAAGACTTATCGTTTCTATTTTGACCCCCTTAAATCCTTTTTCTCCGTAGTCTGTGATTTTTGACACTGCAAATTTAGAAACAAACTCTCGAGTAGCATCAAATTCAGGAGATGATAAAAAACTTTTTGGTATTATTAATGCAACAGTATCTGCATGATTAATGGATTTCTCGAGAAAAAAGGAAAACAAATTACTAGTTTTTGTATTAAATTTTCCTCTTTTGTATTCCGTGAGTAATGATTCGTTGTCAGAAATTTTTCCAAAGGGAGGATTGCCGACGACTATATCGTAGTGGACATTCTCATTTGAGAAAAGGCCATTCTGTCCAAATAAGAGAAAATCTTCGTTTAGAAAATTGATTTTTATATTTACTGGGATATTTAGTTTTTTGATTAAGATTTTTAGTATATCAATTGCGTTTTTATCTATATCTATTACATCAATCTGGACACTTGAAATCGATTTGTATTTTTCAATTAAAAGGGGTAAAAAGTTTCCTGCCCCAACGGATGGCTCTAAAATTTTAATTGAATTGAAATTTGAAGCATCAGGTAAATCTTTAATAACGGTAAAGCATATATCTTGACGAGTATAATAAGCCGCGTGTTTAAATCTATAGGCATTAGCTAATTCTACTATTTTTGATAATTCGGCAAATGAATATTTAACTAAATGCTCATTAAGAAAAGATTTTAAATTCTCTATTTCAGTTAGATTGTTGTTAATGATAATTTTTTCTATATCTTTTTCATCTAAAATATTTCGCTGGATAGATCTTTTTATATTCTTAGCGATTTGTTGAAAAATAATTGTGGGAACAGCTTCACCGATTGATTGACGTATATTCACTTCTTCTTTCTTAAAGAATTTTAATTTTTCTTCAGGTGATAAGTTATTAAGTTTTTCTTCAGATATACCAGTCCATCTATATGAGTCTGGAATAGACATAAGTTTCATTAACTCTCTTACACTAAAAACACGATCATCGGATGGATGTATGGTTGCTTGACTAGCGAGAATATCATTTCTTGTATGAATACAAGGGCAAACTTTATTCCAGAAACACCTACTGTATTTATCAGCATTTTTTTGCGTATTAGAAACTAGCTCCCCATCAATTATTTTATGTGGACGAAATTTTGGATTTTTGTTATCAAAAGCCGACTCACCTTCTTTTGTTCCACTTATCCAATTTCGCATACGATCTGCATATGATCTAAAATTATGATAAATGTCTTTCGTATCACTTTCTCCCATAACTTTTAAACTTGGTAAATGACCGATAACTTCCCGAATTGTTTTTTCTTTTTGCAAAGTTGGCATAAAATCTAATGGGGTTATTTCTTGCAAGTCTTTTCTTGTACCGAGAACAAGAGTTCTAGTTCTGCTAGACGGGTTACCATAATCTTTAAAATTTATTACTTGGTAATGTATATTATATTTACCTCCTAAATTTAATTCGATGGCTTCACGAATTTTTTTATCTTTTCCATCAGTATCAGTGCATAAACTATTCAAAAAAGCCCTAACATTTTCAAAGATAAAGAATTTAGGTCTAATTTCGTCAACAAGTTTAATAGATTCTATAACCAAAGAATTACGAGCTAACTCGTCACCCTTTTTATGATTTGCAACTGACATTCCTTGGCAGGGTGGAGTTGAAATTAAAACATCAAGTTCTTTAACATCATGATTTTTCTTCCAAAATTCGAGTTCTTTTCTTATTTTATTTTTGGTTTCCTCTTTTAGGATATCATCAGCTATATAACCACTTTCATAACGACATTTATTATTATGTTTTTGTACATTCAAACGTCTTTCTATAATTTCATTTGTCGCAACACATTCAAAATCTTCAAGTTTAAATCCATAACAACCAACGCCAGCACTACTAAACAGGCTTATGTAAGTTAAGGGCTTTTTTTTGATTCCATTGTTCATCATATACATTATAGAAAATTAACTTTCTTTTGGGAAGGGCTAGCCTATTTTTTAACTACTAAAATAATTTTTCCATTTATCATAAAATCGTCTTTACTAGATACAAAAATCGGTTTGTGTGTAGAATTTGTAGATTCTGACACCAGTCTTACCTCGCCAGTTTTATCATTTTTTTCAAACTTCTTAATGTTTGCACATCCGTCAATTACAGACAAAACAAGGTCACCGTTTTTTGGATTTTTATATTCAGAATCAATTAAAACAAAATCACCTGTTTCTATATTCTTACGATCAATCCTTGCCTTGTTCATTGAGTCACCCTCAACTCTCAAAGCAAAAACTTCATTTTTATTATTTAATAAACTACGAGAAACTTTTAAATATCCCTCAATATTTTCCTCTGCAAAAATAGTAGCGGGGCCAGCATTTACGGCTCCTAGAATCGGTATTCTTATTGAATCTAACCCTGTAGTTTTTAGAAAAGGAGTTTTTATTGTTTTATCTCTATATATACCAATTGATCTAGGAATATTTGATTCTCTTTCAATGTATCCTTCATCTTGTAATTTTTTTACATGGTAGTGAGCAGAAGAGGGGTACGCCAAAAAAGAGAAATTTTTAGCTATCTCTTCTAGCGATGGGGCGTACCCATTGTCTTTTGCATAAGACACAATGAAATCGTATATTTCTTTTTGTTTTTTGCTTATCATAAATATTTTATAATATTGACTTTCAAATTTGTTTCAAATTTGAATATATTATACTTGAAACTAGTTTTAAGTGCAAATAAATGACAGAAAATGAGCCGTTAAACAGATTTGCACTGTTGACCTCGTCATTACCAATGACGTGCTCTACTACCTGAGCTATAACGGCTTACAATAGTTAATACTAGTTTATTTCGACATCTTTTGCAAAATAAAAACGCCTTTCGGAGTTTTTATTTATTGTGCGGACTATTATGAACAAAAATAATCCTAACTAAAATTAATTTGAAAATTATACATTCCCATACCGCAGACCCCTACGACTGGCTCGCCTGATTTAGGAATGCCTAGGTCAATTTCTGTTTCTCCTGTTGGGGGTAAAATCTTTTGAAATCCGACAGAACGGACTACAAGCGATGCCGAGCAGTCAAAAGTACCGTTTGTTTTTACAATAAGTTTTGTAGGTATACCACCTTGAGCTGTAACGACTTTGGGGAAATACCCGCCTTTCGCATCAATGGTGATATATTGGACACCATTTTTTATTTCAACACTTTGTCCTTCGTCTGCAACATTTTCACCTGTCTGTGGTTTTGAACCACCACCCCAAAATACGATGCCGAGAACGACAACAAGTCCAAGAGTTATAATAATTAAAACTATTTTGTTCATCTGGTAATTATATCAAAATTAAATACTAAATAGTGGATTAATAATACCCAAACCTGTGAGTCCTGTCAGTAATCCAAATATTCCAAGCCCAATCACGACTATGCCTGCAGATTTAAAGAAGAGAGGTGCGTGTTTGCCATGTTTACTATGAGCAAAAGATGCCGAACCAAATGAGAGTAATATGAGCATCGGCAAAGTCCCGAGAGCGAAAGCAAACATAATAAGCATTCCCGAAAGAAATGAGACACTAGATAAAGCGGCGACTTGCATCGCTTGAGTAAATCCGCAAGGTAAAAAGAATGTTCCAAAGCCAACTAAAAGTGGAGTGAGTGTTTTATGTTCTATTTTTTTAAAGATAGAAAAAACTTTTTGAAAAATGTCAGAAGATAGTGCAATTTTGTTTTTCGCAAATATTCCCACTAAATTTAATCCAAGCACCAACATCACCATTGAAGCTAGGAGTCCCAAAACTGCAGTAAAAGTAACATTGATCCCTATCGCTTGCCCCATTATCCCCAACACTCCTCCGAGCAGTGCAAAACTGAACAGTCTTCCTATGTGAAAAAGCAGAAAAGTTTTAGTGTCGTTAATTTTATCTTGTGATACCTTTGCTGAAAGAGACAACACAAGCCCACCGACAACAGCAAGACAGGAAGACACTGAAGCAATAAGACCAATCATGAAACTGGTTGTAGGTGTTGCCTCGCTCCCAAATCCGAGATTTAGAATACCGGACTTTTGTAAAATAAAAAAGAGGACTAGAAAAGCGAGCCCAATAGGCAGAGCTTTCCAAATTACATCGCTATCCTCTGTCGTTAGGTCTTGCCTAACGACACTAAGCATATAACCATTTAGTTTTATTTTTTCATTTAATACGTTTATGATTTCTTCGGGATCTTTTTCGCCATCAGTTTCAATTTCCACAGTTTCTTTCTTCAAATCCACTTTTGATTTTTTAATAAAATCTTGCTCGTTCAAAATATCTTCAATCAAGATTTTGCATGATGCGCAATGTGTGCCAGAAACATGGAATGTATATGTTTTCATATGATTTAGCGAAATCACATCGTGCAATCGTCAATTAAGACGCGATGCTTTCTTCTTTTTGTTTTGCTAATAAAAAATTCTCCTTTGCCAACCAAAGTTTTATAGGTTCGGCTTTTTTAGATGGTATAGCTTGAATAATACGCAGTAAATTTTCTGGGTTTCCAGCTAATGTTTTCCTATATTTTCCAGTTTTCGTAAGCATTTCTACATGGGGACAATTTGTCCCTATGTATGTTCCAACCTCTAAATCTCTCTTTCGTAACTTCTTTAAATAATCTGTTGGATTAATAGAATCTGTCAACGCCGCCACAATATCCACCACAGAAAAATACCATTTTTCTTCTTTCTCATCAAAATGTCGCCTAATCTTAAAATTTTCAAAAATTGCTAACTGATTTTTGTCCATAAATTATTTAATCCAATCAATTTTAGTCACGGAAGCATTATCCCAAACAGGAATGTCGTAGAGTAATTTTGTATCACCATTTTTTTTGATAGTTTCTAACATTCTCCCTACTGCTCCATGACTAACAACTAAAATAGTTTCAGGATTTTCTGATAAATCTTTGAAAAAAGAAAATACTCTGTCACGAAATTTATCACTATCTTCTGCTCCATCACAAGTTGTTAAAGCGAAAGACGAAACACCTGCGAACGGAGTCCCAGTCATACTCCCTGTGTCGTGTTCAATAATACGGTTATCAATTTCTATTTTATATAAATCAAAGTTAATATCTTTTGCAATTATTTGTGCCGTCTCAACTGTTCTTTTTAATGGTGAACAGATAACTCTATCAATTTTTGGAATTTGAGATTTTATATTTTGAGCTGTAATTCTTGCTTGTTCTTTTCCTTTTTCAGTAAGAATAGAATCGTCTTTTTGCCCAGCAAAAACACCTCTTATATTTGACTCAGTTTCTCCATGTCGTACGAAATATATCATAATTTTATTTTACCATATTTATAATTTATAACTTCTTATCTTTAACTACTTTTATATCCTTCTTTTTTACGCTCTCAAGCGCTTTAAGTATTACTTCATCAAAATCCACATCTTGCTTGGCTTCTATTTGTTTATACTCATCAAACTTCTTTTCAGCAAGTTCTACCATCAGCTGATGAGATACCTTTCCTGCATCTTGTAAAATATTTCTTTCATTTACTTGCATCGCTCGTCGGATCGTAATCAATACTCGTAGCATAAATATCAGTGATTTTACGATAAAAAACTTTTTCGCTAGTGCGTATATCTGCTACAGTTCTTTCAAGTTCTTCAAAATAATTAAAAGGTAAATCTGGATTTTTCAATCGTTCGCTATCCACCACAAAACCTTTCAAAACATACTCCCCTAATCTTTCTGTCGCCCATTGCCTAAATCTCGTACCTTGAGATGATTTAACTCTATATCCTACAGCAATTATAACTTTAAGATTATAATATTTTATAGAAGAGTCTTGTGTTTTACCTTTTATTGCCCCATGCTTAGTGGTATGTCGGAAATCCCGACTTACCAGTTTTTCATCCAATTCTCCTTCTTTAAATATGTTCTGAATATGTTCTGTGATTGTAGATCTTCCCTTTCCAAAAAGCTCTGCCATCAAATCCTGTGTGAGCCACACATTTTCACCATCAAAACGCACATCTATTTTAATATTTCCATTTTGGTCTTTATATATGACAATTTGTGAATTTAATTTTTTCATATAATTTTCGTTCTTACTTTTTTATATCTTAAAATTTTCAAAAATCGCTAATTGGTTTTTATTGTTTTGTTGTGTTTGATTTTTCATAAAATTTATCTTTTTAGTGGCATTATCCCCAAAAAGCCACTTTTTGATTGTGAGAGTGCGTAATGTAAGGAACTCCAAAATGATAAATGTATTAAAAATGCAACTAAAAATCCTAAAATTCCCTGAGACTGCAAATATGCAAAAATTATTCCACCAAAGAGTGAGCCGATTATTGGAAAAAGAGCAAATTTTTTCGGGAGGAGAAATACGGCAGGTATGTGAACTACAAAAAATACTAAACCAAAAAAAACGGGAGAAAGTCCGAAAGTAAGTAGCCCGCCTAAGAAACAAATATCTTGAAAAAGAATTTCAAAAAACTTTGGTAACTGATAACCAAACCTTTCTTTTTTAGCGTAGTAATCATTTTTGTAAAGATTTGGAACAAGAAGCCAGATTATAAATAAAGCTACAACAGCCATTAAATGCCACAAGGAAAGACTGGTAAAATATACAGAAAACTGGTTTTGATAAACAACAAAAAGGATTAGTGAGAGGATTATGAAAAAAAGAGTATGTTGCCAAGATTTTTCATAATAAGTAATCCTGTGCTTTTTAAAAAGATAACTAGTAAAACCTAGCGCACTAACCCAAAAAATTAACCAAATAATTATCCACGAAATCATAAATTTATTTTATTTTTAATAAGTCACCATTAATAACCTCTGGTAACATACCTTTTATCTCAACTGAATTCGGTTGTTGAGGAATATTGTTAAGCAAAAATATTTTCTTTTCTAGGGCAAAAGCAAATCCGATTTCAAGAAATGAATTTGCTCCGATATATCCTTCTATGTCATTGAGTTTTTCGTTTATAACTAAAATTGTATCTGATTTTTTTATTTTATAAAGATGATCGACAATCATTCTATTCTTATGAATTTTTTGTTCTTCTTCTGTCATTACAGAATAATTATTAGTTTCTGAAATGTTTGGAGTATAAACATCATAACCCAAAACTTTAAGTTTTTCTCCTATTTCTATAATCCTATCTTTAAGTTTCATAGACCCACAAATACAAATAGTTTTAATTTTCATAAATTGTTATAATTTCATTCCTTTAAATAATTTCCCCAGTCTTCTCCAACATCATGTGGTGAATTGTTCCAATCTGAACCCATATAGCAATAAGGAAAAGAATTGCTACACAAAATAGCGCATCAAACTTTGCGATTCCAAAAACCATTCCATCTGACGGAACTCCAAGTGTCCTAACAAAGACAACCACTCCGATCAACCCCACGATAACACTAGCAACATGCATTATTTTTGATATTTTCATAATATATTTTTATAAACTAATTTAATGACTTTTATTATTAATATCAAACACTCCGTCAAAGATATCTTTGCTTGGTTCACCAATAAGTTCTAGTACCCCCCAGGCACCACGGTCTAATCTTGAAAGAGCATGGTCTACTAGTATATACTTGCCGGGTACTTCGGTATCAAACTCGACGATTGCTGATCCTCCTGCGGGAACCAATGTAGTCTGAACATTCTTAAACATCGCTCCGCCCATTGATCCTTCGGGATACACAGTGTCAAATATTTCTCCGATCACATGAAAAGAGGAAATAAAGTTCACACCTCCGTTGCCCACAAATATTCGTATTTTTTCTCCAACTTGAGCTTTCATTTTACTGTTTAATCCTCCAACACGACCGTTAAAGACCACATATTCAGGCTTTCCGTCAAGCATCTTTTGAGCGTCAAAGATCTGGAGTCCTTTCTTTCCCAATCCACCAGTGCTATAAAATTCACCTTGCATAACATAAAATTCCTTATCAACTTTTGGAAGACCCTCCTTTGGTTCGACGAGAATAAGACCATACATACCATGAGCATCATGGGTAGCAACATTTGGATGCGCACAATGATAGACGTACAGTCCTGGATTTATGGCTTTGAAAGTAAAGGTTTTGGATTCACCAGGGGCAATATTAGTAACAGCCGCTCCGCCACCAGGCCCGGTAACGGCATGAAGGTCAATATTATGATGATGGAGACTGGAAGCACTGTTTTTAAGAGTTAGATCAACAGTGTCTCCCTCTCTCACACGCAGAAACGGTCCTGGCACAGTGCCATTAAATGTCCAATAATTAAACTTTACCCCATCTGCCATTTCAGCGATTACCTCTTGTGTTTCTAGTTCAATTTTTACGCGCTCAGGGGAGATACGTGTGATTGGTGGTGGCAGATCATTAGGATCTCGGGCGATATCTGATACCCGCTCCATATTTGATTGCTTCAAAAAGAACGTCAGCACGTTTTTGAGCGGGAGACTCGGCCCATCAGAAGGTCCGAATGTTTTCAAAAAGAAAGGGTACTGCAGTCGCTCCGGAAATGCATAAGGCATAAAAAGAAAGAAAGAAACTCCAACAAGAATAACTGAGAAAATGGCAGCGATCTTCAACGAATGGAATTTGCGAATAATCCAGAAAATAAAGAATCCAGCAGCTCCAAGAGAGATCACTAGACCGAAAACTCGAATGAACACGAATTTAAAAAGTGATAAAATCTCAACTTGCCGAGCAAATAGTAAAATACTCAAACCAATGAGGAAAATACCCAGAATAATAACTACATATTTTTTGCTTGATTTATCCATAAATTAAAGGTTTATTTTTAATATCTTATATTTTCTCTCCAGTCTTCTCAAGCGTCATATGATGCGTAGTAGCAAGTTGCATCCAGATAGCAACCAAAACAAGTATGGCTGCATCAGTAAAAAGATGTGTTTGTGTAAACCCAAACACTGTACCATTTTCTCCGGCAGACCAAGCGCTGAAAAGCATAATAACTCCAACCCATCCCGCAACAGCAGCTAGAACGTGAAATAATTTTGATAGTTTCATAATATTTTTTAATTAATTTATTAATTATTTTTAACAACGTATTTCTCAGGATCGTTTTCAAATTTACTTTTGCAATCAACGTTACAGAAGTAATATACTTTATTTTTGTACTCCAATTGAATCTTGGTTTCTTTCGGATCAACTTCCATGCCACACACTACATCCACGACCATATTTCCAGATGTTTTTCCTTCCCCGCAACAAGACTTATCTTCTGCATTACAACATGACCTATCTTTTTCTCCTTTTCCCCCACAACATGATGAATTATGCATATATTTTTATTTTAATTAACTTTTAATAATCTCGACAGATGTTTATAATTTTATTTATACCAATTACTATACCAACCTTGCATTTGTTTTATCTCTTTAGATTGTGATTCGATGATATTATCCGCAAGTGTCAGCATCTCTGGTCTATCAGTTCCTGACTTCAACATCTGTGCCATCATTATAGCTAACTGATGATGTGGGATCATCCCCTCAAGAAATGCCTTGTCAAAATCTATCGCATTTTTTAGAGCCTTAATATCTTCATCTCCTCCCATATGCATTCCACCCCCGGACATCATTCCTCCCTCCATCATACCTGTACTTTCTTTTGGAACATTTTTACCAAACCAATTTTTATACCAGCTTCGCATATCCACTATTTCTTTATTTTGAGCTTCAATTATTGCGTTCGCGAGAGTTTTAATTTCGGGACGCTTTGATTTTTCGAGAGCGAGTGTTGCCATCGCAACAGCTCCATCATGGTGCGGAATCATCTGCTCGATGAAATGTTTGTCTATACTCCCCATCATTTGACTACTTCCTGTATTTTGATTGTTACCCATCATTCTATTATTCCCATTGTTAAATGCAGAAAACATACTTCCCCCAAACATGCCTGCTAAAACTAAACCGACTACGACTCCTCCTATTCCAAATACAATTTTATTATTCATGTTATTTTTATTTATTTTAATAATGTTCGACTTTTATAATTTTTTAATAATTCTTTCCAGAAAAGAAATCCGACAATTAGTAAAGGAATTGCAGTATATAATCCAGGATAATAGCCCCTTACCATAATAGCTTCATAGATATGAGTTAATTCAAAAATAAAGAGTAGCCCTAGTAAAAAAGATAAACCAAACACCCATTTATTTTTTTTAACAAGTACATAAGAAACTATTAATAAAATATTTGCTAAGACAGGAACAACAATTACAAATACTAATTTTGGATTAGAAAAAGATTGATAGAAAAAATCAAAATTATATAAGCCAGTAAAATACTCTTCAATGCCGTGAGCAATAAAGATTGGAATTGATATAAAAAATATGGTTTTTAGTTTTTGAGTAATCATAAATGATAGTTATATTTTCTCCCCAGTCTTCTCCAACATCATGTGGTGAATTGTTCCAAGTTGAAGCCAGATAGCAACAAGCACAAGAACTATTGCATCCATAAAAAGATGCGTCTCACTCATTCCTAATACTAAACCATTTTTACTTGCAAACCAAGCGCTCAAAAGAGCAATAACTCCAACCCATCCGACAATAGCACCTATAACATGAAATATTTTTGAAAGTTTCATAATAATTTATTTTTTGATTAATTTAATAATATTCGACCTTTATAATTTCATTCCTTTAATTTTAAATATATTGCCATGATGGCTACACCGAATATATTAGAAAAGATATCTTCTAAAGCTTCTCCAATATTAGGTGAAAAAATACTTAATTTATAGGCGTAGATTGGGAATAATTGCAAGAAACCAAACTCGAGGAGTTCCCAGAGTATAGCAAGTGCAACAACAAAGATAATTGCTCCTTTTAATGAGCCTCTGAAAACCCACAGCCACACTAATCCGAATCCAATGCCAGTTAATATATGCAAAATATTATCGAACCAAACAAAGGACATCTCATACAAGCCGAAAGTGTTAGCAAAAAAATGCAGGAGAACAATAGAAGTGAAAAATAGAATAATTTTCTGAATGTTTTTCATAATATTTTTTAATTAATTAATTTAATAATGCGACCATTTATAATTTCATTCCTTTAATTCGCAGTGAATTTCCGACCACAGACACTGACGACATCGCCATAGCAAATCCTGCAAATACAGGTGATAGGAGCCAGCCGAAGACGGGATAGAAAACTCCAGCTGCAAGTGGAATGCCCACGATGTTGTAAATAAATGCCCAGAAAAGATTTTGTTTAATACCTCGCATAGTCATTTTTGAAAGTTTTATTGCTTTCACAAGTTTGGAAATATCTCCGCCGAGTAGTGTAATTCCTGCCGACTCAATCGCCACATCCGTTCCAGTCCCCATAGCGATACCTACGTCGGCTTGGGCCAAAGCAGGTGCATCGTTCACACCATCCCCTGCCATAGCGACAATCTTCCCTTGTGACTGAAGCTCTTTAATTTTTGCGAGCTTGTCTTGTGGTAAAACATGCGCAACTACTTCATCAATACCGACAAGCGATGCAATGTGCTTGGCTGCCTTTTCATCATCACCTGTAAGCATAATCACTTTGATACCGAGCTTGTGGAGATCAGTAATAGCCTGCTTTGATGCAACTTTTACCTCATCAGAAACCATAACAAATCCTAGAACTCTTTCTTTGGTTGTGAGAATAACAGGAGTCTTGCCTTCCGAAGTATATTGCTCCATTTTTGATGCATCAAATGATACACCAAGGCCTTGTATCAGTTTTGCATTTCCGACAAAATATTCTGTGCCGTCAATTATTCCCTTAAGACCCTTACCTTGAATGCTTTCAAAGTTTGAAACATCTGATATTGAGATATTTTTTTCCTGTGCCCTTACAGGATCTTCGACATAATTCACAATCGCATGAGCAATAGGATGTTCAGATTTTTTCTCAAGAGAAGCGAGTATGGATATAAATTCCACCTCTTGGTGGGAAAAGGTCGAACCTTTTTGAATTCCTAAGGTTTGACCTTGAGGAGCCAAAACTATATTGACAAGTGTCGGCTTTCCAATAGTAATCGTTCCTGTTTTATCAACAATGACAATATCTACTTTGTGGAGCTTCTCGAGAGTTGCCGCATCTTTTACGAGAATACCCTCTTTTGCTCCTTTACCCACTCCGACAATAATAGCGGTTGGCGTTGCAAGACCAAGCGCACAAGGACAAGCAATGACTAAAATTCCAACAAAAGAAACGAGCCCAAATGATAATGCTTGCGAAAATCCTAAAGGACCAGTTCCAAACAAAAGCCATGATCCCAAAGTCAAGAATGAGAGAACAATTACAACAGGCACAAAAACGCTTGAGATTTTATCCGCAAGAGCTTGGATTGGTGCTTTGCTCCCTTGTGCCTCCTCTACCATTTTTATAATCTGAGCAAGCAAGGTTTCCGATCCCACTTTAGTAGCTTTAAAGGTGAATGATCCGCTGGTATTCAATGTGCCTGACACAACATTATCGCCAACTTTTTTCTGAGTAGGCATAGGTTCTCCTGTAACCATCGACTCATCGATATAAGACATACCCTCGGTTATCACACCATCAACCGGAATTTTAGCTCCGGGTTTTATAATAATTAAATCACCGTGAACTACTTGATCAACTGAAATTTCCATTTCTTTTCCATCTCGAATAACCATTGCGGTTTTTGCCTGAAGATTGAGAAGTTTTTCAATAGCATCTCCCGTCTTTATTTTAGACCTTGCTTCTAAATATTTTCCGAGTGCGATAAAAGTAATGACGACAATCGTTACATCATAGTAAGTGTGATCAACATTTATAAACGGCTTCAAAACATCTTCAAAAGCCGTAACAGCAAAGCTGTATAAAAAAGCCGAGACAGTACCAATACCGATAAGCGTATCCATATTGGCTTTGCCGTAACGCAAAAATCTATAAAAACCAAGGAGATATGGTTTTCCGACCACAAAGAGTACATAGGTAGCAAAAATTGGAAGAATATGGTGTACGAATTCATATATTGTCACACTCATTTTCGAGACTATTCCGTATTGAGCAAAAATATCCCATCCCATAACAAAAATACTAAAGATGGCTAGCGGAATTGCAGACAAAACTTTTGATCGCATGTCTGCGACTTCAGCTAATTTCTCTTTTTTTGATTGGTTCAAACCTAAATGAGTAGCATGCTCATTTTCAGACATACCCATAGCTTCAGCTGTTTCTGGTATATCAAGAGAGTAGCCAAGCTTTTCTATATTCTCCGAGAGATGGTGAGGATTTGTCTTTGACGGATCAAAAGCAACCTTCGCAGTTTCAGTTCCGTAGTTTACTTCAGCCAAATCAACACCATCCATTTTTTTGAAAGTTTTCTCAATAATCCCAGCACACGAGGCACAGTGCATTCCTTTTATTCTATATGTTTGTGTGTGGTTCATAATTTTATAAAATTCTACTTGCGTTTTAGGCGATACACTTTTAATATTTCACCTGTAGCTTTTTCTGTTTGACCTTTCTTTATTTGATTGACCACACAATGTCCAAGATGTCCTTCCATGAGAGTATCTTCTATACTAGAGAGTGATTGTTTTATGGCAGATGTTTGAGTGATAACATCAATACAATAAGTATCTTTCTCTATCATATTTTGTAGACCCCTTATTTGCCCCTCAATTATTTTCAGATGGCGTATAAGTTTTGGCTTATTTGTTTGCATAATGAGAGTATATACCCCTAGGGGGTATTGTCAAGTATGTTTGCAAAGTATTTTTCTTATACTCATCTTTCCTTTACTTTTTCCTAAACGAGCTTTTCTTTTCAACATATTCTCTAGTTTAGCATTTGTTAGCTAGTCTAGAGCTAAAATAAATATAGACTATTTTTCTATAAAGTATAATATACCAATATGGTAAATCAAGATAAATCTGCCTTGCAAGGTATTTTAAAAAAACATTTTGGCTACGAAGAATTTAGACCACTTCAGAAAGAAATAATTGAGCGAGTTTTGGTTGGAAAAGATTGCGTAGTGCTAATGCCTACAGGTGGAGGAAAATCCCTGTGTTTTCAGTTACCAGCTATGATGCTGGAAGGGGTGGCGGTTGTCATATCACCCTTGATTTCTTTAATGAAAGATCAGGTAGATGCCCTAAATAAAAAAAGTATAACCGCTGAGCTAATAAACAGCACACTTTCTCAAATAGAGATTGTGAATGTAATGAATCGAGCCAAAACAGGAAAATTAAAAATTATATACATAGCTCCCGAAAGATTGTCAGTGCCGGGTTTCGAAGAATTTTTACACACTCTAAAGATCAGTTTAATCGCGATTGACGAAGCACATTGTATTTCGGAATGGGGTCATGATTTTAGGCCCGACTACAGAAATTTAAAACTATTACGAAAAAAATTCTCCACGATTCCAATCATTGCTCTGACTGCTACTGCCACCACGAGGGTCCGTGAGGATATAGTCAAACAACTTAATTTAGATAATCCCCAAGTTTTTATTTCTAGTTTCAATAGACCAAATCTGAGCTATGAAGTCATACCTAAAAAAGATTCTTTAAAATTAATTCTTGCGTTATTACAAAGTCATAAAAACAAAAGTGTCATAATATATTGTTTCTCGCGTAATGACACAGAGAATTTAGTGCATAATTTAAACCATTATGGCCATAAATCAGCAGCATATCATGCAGGGCTAGATGCGACAACTAGAAGGGATAATCAAGACAAATTTATTAAAAATGAAGTACAGATCATGGTTGCGACTATCGCTTTCGGTATGGGCATAGACAAACCAGATGTGCGTCTTGTCATCCATCAAAGTCTGCCGAAATCCATCGAAGGATATTATCAAGAGACTGGTCGAGGAGGCAGAGATGGTTCCCCGTCAAGGTGTGTACTGTTGTTCTCTTATGCTGATAAATTTAAGCAAGACTATTTTATTCGAGGCATGACCGATATAAAAGAACAGAAAAATGCGCAAGAGAATTTGGACAAAGTAATCCAGTATGGGAATTTGTACAAGTGCCGTCGTAAATTCTTACTCGGATATTTTAACGAGGACTATATGCAAGTAAATTGTGAAAATTGCGACAAGTGTGTTAAAAGGGCTCCATTAGAGATAAGAAACTAAAGGAAATAATCAGAGATGCATTTAAAAAAACTGGCGGTATGTTATTGGCTCCAGTTCGCGAAATTTTGGGAGAGGATTATTCGTATGAAGAATTGAGATTAGCTAGAATTTTTCTAAAATAGTTTTAGATATACGGGTCGCACTATCGCCATCCCCACTCTACGTTTTTCAATATTATGTTTGGTGTGTAGCTTTCGCTTTCGATTATGGATTGCAATTCGGGTCAGGCACTCGTCCTTTAATCGTGAACACCCTAGCGGAAATGCCCGAGGCACAGAATGCATGTGCTTAACCCACCCTCCCGTTCGCGCGCATGATTTTTGCTCCCAAAAACTACAAAATTTTGCTATAATACAATGCGTTATGACCGAATACAATATTTACTGCGACGAAAGCAACCATTTAGAGTTTGATAAAGCCCCAGTTATGGTGCTTGGTTCTATATATGTACCAAAAGAAAAAATTACTGCAATAAACGAAAAACAAATCGTGTGTGCCTATATTTAGAATGTGGTAGCTATCTTGTGATACTAGATGAAAATAAACATGGATTTTATATTATCACTGGAATCTACGTTGATTATCCATATCAGAAAAAACGACACCGCAAAGAGTTTGAAAAGTATTCCAAAAATTCTAGCCCCACATAGCAAGAAACGCCTCTTGCGAGGCGTTTCAAGTGCTCCTTTTACACTAGGTAAATGAGATACTTATAGTATACTAAAATACAGGAATTATTCAAGTTGTTGTGGATAACTATAATTTTATAGAATCCTACTATTTTTTAACCTCTATAGATGCTTGAACTTCTTCTGTAAAATCAGAAATTAGATTATTTGAGGCATAAGATACATTTTCCGTGGCTTTTTAAATCAGTTTTTGGTAAAATATATTTTTCTAAATTTACTTTCTCTCTTCTTTGATTTCTAAATCTAATTCCACATTTTTTACATTTATATACTTGTACTCCATCTTGTATTCCTCTTTTAATCACCTCACTAGAACCACAAATACTACATATTTTGTTGTTTTTTTAAATTCATAATTAAAAGTTAGCACTTCTAGTTATATACCACAAGGGTAAAACCCTCAAAACAAGCCACGGAAAATGTACCTTATGCCAATTTTTGTGGTATCTACTGGACAAAGTTCGAAATTACTTCGAGCTAAATCCTGATGAAAGCTACTAATCGCGCGCCTCGTTCGCTCCCTGTGGTCGCGGGAGCAAAAACCAAAAATTTTCCTTACCTTTCTTATTTTCCTCGGCGGGGGGTGGGGGGGAGTCGACAAAAAATGGAAAGGAAATTTTTGGTTTTGCTTCGCCGCTACAGACTATGAAATTAACATTTTCATTATATCATTTGTGGTTCTTTGGCGTTGTTCATTTCTCCGTCCTTGCGGCGAGACGAGGCGCTTCCTCTCGATGTTCTGTGGTAGCTTGATACTCTGTGGCTTCGACAGAGAACAGTGGTAACTCATAAAGCGGATTGTGCTAGGCACAAACAAATCTGTATGTGCTTGCCCCGCCCGCCCTGTGCGCGCACAAATCCCCGCCGTTTTTTAGGAGATATTATAAAACGGCGGGGATTGCTCCCTTAACTGCGACGAAAGACGCTCTTGATCGGAATATCTTTCCCGTTTTCGTCTTTCATTTGACGATTCTCTGGATGTACAAAAATATCAATCATGTCTTCAATAAATCTATTTTTTACACTTGCGTGAATTTCTATCAACCTGTGTGCATCTTCTTCACTCAAATTTGCCATAAGATTTTGCCCATCAATTCCAAAATACTTTTTTTCCATACCCTCCATAGACATGTCAGCCTCCTCATTTAATGGATACTCGTAGTGATATTGATTATAAATTTCATCACTTTTTTCCAAAAGTAGCCTTGCTAAAACTATGCCGCTAGTAGAGAAATTTTTTATGCCTGCTTCACCTAAAATTTTTTCAGCTAAAATTACATCTTCTGGCGATAATTTTTCTTTTACTGCTGTTGGTAAAAAAGCAGCATCTTTACCAACTCCACGTTCGACATGGATAGAGCCATATTGCTTAAAAAAATCATCACCAAGAACCTCTTTTGCAACTTCTCGGTTAATGTACTCATACGCACTGCTTGGTTCTAAAACTCTTTCAGAGAAAATATCTTGTCCTTTTCCAACAGCATTCGGCCCTTTTTCCTCATGATCCAAAAGTTCAGAGAGTTTTTCGCTAGTGATTTCTTTACCGTCTTCAGAAATTATTTCATGGAGTAATCTACCAGTTCTACCATTTCCGTCAGCATACGGGTGAACGGCTTGCATCGTATAATACGCTAAAAGAGCACGATCTTCGTTGTCTGGTATTTGTTTGAGAGCTTGAAAACTTTCTCGCATTAAACCATCTTTTTGTTCAGCACCAGGTGGAACATAAAAATTATATCCTCTAGTACCGATAGAAACTTCTTCACCCTCTCCGCCATCTACCCCACGATCTTTTATTGGAACTTCGCGTAAAATACCATTTAGGCGCGTAACGTAATCTGTATAATCTTCGTAAGAAAGTTTTTGAAGCCACTCATTAAATTGTTCGTCTGATTTTCGAACATCCAAAAATTTTGTGCGGTCTAAAAATTCAAAAACTTTTCCTCCGGTTTCTAATTTATCTTCCTTTGATTCATTTCCTCCCGAGAGATTTACTTCCGATTCAGGAGTGTTCTCCACTGGAGCTTCTGCGACCGTTTCAGAAATCTCTAATTTTACTACTCGATTTAATTGATTTGCTTCATCTTGAATTTCAGCCATTTGGTTTTCTAACCCACTCTCTGCTTTTGTTGAATCCAGTAATTCAGGGGATACATTCATATTTTTAGCGGAACTTTCAATCTTTTGTCCAGCTTCTGCATTTATATTTGTCGATTGCTCATCAATATGAGCTTCTACTGTTTCTTTGTATTGTTCCAGCGACTCAGTAGTGGCTTCCACTACTTCAACCTCTGGAGATAGAGTCATCTCACTTTCAGTTTTTGATACTTCTGTCTGTGGTGGTGTAAAATTTTCGGGGGATTTCATAATTGTTTGAGTGAATTTCTTAATTCTTCAAGTTTTTTCTCTTTCAACAACTCAAGAAAAGTGGAAATAATCTTATCTCGCTTCTGCCTTAGAATAATCATTCCTGCCTCGTATCGAGCCAGGATGCCTTCTATCTCTTTTTTCTTTTGCTCAGTGTTTCTGGGCATATTATTTTACAAAATAGTTAATGTCTTTATTGTAAATCTTTGCCAGTTCTGCTAATTCTACCACATCAACTCCGCGCTCACCTCGTTCTATCTTAGAAAGATACACCTGTGGTTTCTTGAGCTTTTTACCTACTTCAACCTGTGTTAAACCTGCTTCTAGGCGAGCAGAAAGAAGTTTTGCGGTGAGTTTTTGATATTTTGGCAAATATTTTTTCGACATATAGATATTAACATAATATAGTCTATTGTGGAATATACCATTTTCGTATATTATTAACATAGCGGCGAAGCAAAACCAAAAATTTCCTTTCCATTTTTTGTCGGCTCCCCCCCCCACACCCCCCGCCGAGGAAAATAAGAAAGGTAAGGAAAATTTTTGGTTTTTGCTCCCGCGACCACAGGGAGCGAACGAGGCGCGCATCATTGGTCGTCAGGATTATTAGCAAAAAACATTCGAACTTTGTCCAGTAGATACCACAAAAATTCGGGTGAAGCATTCCCGCCAGAAATGCGGATTCCCAATTTTGGCGGAGCCGGCGAGATTCGAACTCGCGAGGGGGTTTAACCCCTGCATCTTTAGCAAAGATGTAGATTAGACCGCTCTCCCACGGCTCCATACGTAATCTATTACTTAACTACTCTAACATATTTCTTGTATTTTTCCATAAATTTCTCTGCATTTTTTATTTTTTTCTGCTATACTCGATTTGTATCTGGACAGATACCCAAGTGGTTTACGGGAGCGGTTTACTAAACCGCCGTCCCCTTAAAAGGACCGTGAGTTCGAATCTCACTCTGTCCGCAAATTGAAACTTCCTCGGCAGAAAGCGAAAAAAGCGGGCGCGCCAAAGGCGCGGTATGAAGTGATGAAATGAAATCCGCCTTGCGGGTGCAGGTGAAAATGGAGGGCGGGCAAAATGAGATTGAAATAGTTTTGTCATTCAGCGCGGGGTTCGTTCCAAAGGAACGAAGAAAATCTCTCATTTCGTGGAGATTTTCACTCGTAGCGAGAAACCCCGCGTGTTTTGAATCCAAAATCCATTTCCGCAGGGGTTCGACCCAATTCTTTCTCTCGGCTCGGGTAGATGAAGATTTGGCTTGAAGCGAGATTTTTTGACGCATTAAAATATCTTTTTTCACTAAATATATTTCTCTTTCAATATCTTTGTTTAAGTATAAATCAACTAATGCGTCGAGTTTCGCTTCAAGCATTTTTAAATCTTCTTTCATCTGCCCGAGCCGACTTTCTGAAGCGTTGGTTTCTTCATGCTCAAATCTTTCTACCTTTTTGAGCATATAATCCGACCACTCTTCGGGAAGCGACACTGCTTGAAGCTGTTCTCTGATTTGGGAGACGAGCAGATCTTCACGAAGATATTTTTGTAAACAGACACCGCGTTTTTTCGAGCATCGATAGTACCGATACCGCCCACCACATTTTCCAGTTGCCCATTGTGCGGAAATCATACTGTCACATTCAGCGCATCGAAAAAGACCGGTGAATGGAAAATTGTGAGATATCTTGCTATGTCTCGGATGTGCTCGTCTCTCTAAAACTTTTTGCACAGCTTCAAATAGTGTTGGAGAAAGAATTGACGCAAAGCTTCCGGTGAAGAACTCGCCGTGGTGTTTGACGAGGCCGAGATATGCGCGATTGGATAACATTCTTTGCACGGAAGCTTTGACAAGTGGCGTTCCGGACTTTTGGACAACACCATGTTCCGCCAAAAACTGCGATAACGAAACGAGAGTATGTGAACCTGTTGCGTACGCTTTGTACGCGCGCACGATGATTTTAGATTTCACCGGATCAGGTTCAATATTGTGCGTAATTAAATTGTTCACATAACCAAATGGCGCGCGCGTTAGCCATTCACCTCGTCGCAGTTTTTGGCGAAAACCTCGCTCAACATTCTGTTTTAGGTTGTCAGAATAATATTTACTTTGTCCGAATGCCACTTGAAGCATAAACAGCCCCTGCGGTGTGGGTTCAAACCAAAATGTCGGAAAGCGTAAAGAAACTATTTTTGTAGTGTCTACGGCATAAATGATGCGTCCACCGTCAATTGAATTTCTCGCTAAACGATCCGGGTGCCATCCAAGAATACCAACACCATCCATACTTTCAATTTTATTCATCATTTCGCCGAAGACACTTCGTCCCGGACTCTTTGCGCTTTTTGACTCTTGAAATTCTTCAAGAATTTCAAGATTTTCTCTGCTCGCAAATTCACGCAATTCAAAAAGCTGTGCTTCAATGGACATGACTTGTCTGTCATCATCTTCTGTGGACTTGCGAGCATAGAGAAAATATTTTGGTTTGTTCATATTGCTTTTGGATTCAAAACTGATAATACTATTTCAATCTCATTTCTTTTTCTGCCCGCCCTCCATTTTCACCTGCACCCGCAAGGCGGATTTCATTTCATCACTTCATACCGCGCCTTTGGCGCGCCCGCTTTTTTCGCTTTCTGCCGAGGAAGTTTCAATTTGCGGAGTAATCCTAACCTTTGCACGAACTTTTTTCCAGCAAAATACTTAATCTCACGCTCTACGACTATTATTTTTCTAAACTATTTTTCACGCTCTACTAATGTGGTAACGCTAACAATTCCGCCACGACGAGCTTAAGCTCGTCGTCTGCCCTCACTCCATCGCATTTCCATTCTATTTTAGTTTGGCGGGGGGGGAATTCTTTTTTTTGGTATGGGCGATGGGGCGAGGGTGGGCTTCAATTAAATACCTACTCCTAAAATTTCTAATTTATCTTTAACTTTTTCCCATTTTGGAAATTTTTTATTGAACAACTCAAAAAACCTTTTGTCATGATTTTTGTATTTTAGATGACAAAGCTCATGAACTATTACGTAATCAATACATTCTTTTGGTGTACTAATGAGCTTGGGATTGAGAAAAATTTTGTCTTTATTCAAAAAACTACCCCAGCGTTTTTTCATTTCTCGTATTTTCAAAACTGGATTATTTTTGTAATCAAATTTATCCAACATAGCAGAAAATCTTTCTTGAAAGATTTTCTGCATTTTTTCTAAAAACCAAATATCAATCAATTTTTTATTGTAATTGCCATTTGATACTAATTTAGTCGAAGACACCATTAGTTTGCCTTTTGTAAGGGTGACCAGATCTTCCTTGCCGTGTTTAACGACAAGTTTGTATTGTCTGCCAAGATATAAATATCCCTCGCCAGAAATATATTCTTTTTGGTAAATATTTCTTTGATATTTCTTGAAAAAGGAAAGTTGTTTTTCTAGCCAAAACCATTTTCTTTTCAAAAATTCCTCTATCCTCTTATCATCAGCATTATGCGGACATTTAAGAATGATTTTTAAATCGGGAACAACTGTCAAAGAAAGAGTTTTTCTATCTTGTTTGATAAGATGATATTCATATATGAATGTTCCAAAGACAAATTTTTTCATATTATAAAAATAGTTCAAAGTTATTTTCAGCTAAAAGCATAATGGTATCAATAATTGATTTAATAAAATCACTATCAATATCTATTCCTTTTTCTCCTTTTACTACATCATATAAATAGTCATCAATTGTGTTTCTAATTTTTCTTTTAACATCCATATTTTTCTGCCAGTCAATTATTGCTCCCTGTTTAAGTATAGAGAAAATATCTAGGACAATTGAGACATATACCCCATTATTGACCCCTAAACCCTCAAATTGGACCTTTAAATTACGATAAAAGACATCTGAGCCATTTAGCCCTTTTATCTCCTTTGGCAAGTCATCTCCTTTTTTATTGAGCACATCGTCACTAATGAGTCTCATTTGCTTTAGGGCTTCAATATCCGCTAATTTTCCCAACCTCATTTTTTCTATGATTTCCTCTATCTTCTTTGAAAATCTTTCAAAAAATTCTGGATCTTTATACATTTGTTCGCTAATAGTTCTTTGTGTTTGAGAGGCTATCGCTTCCGCTTTTGATTTATTAGAACCAAGATTTTCAACAGCTTCTTTAAATTGCTCCCTGTCTGTAATATTTACTTGTTTTGTGAGCAATTCAACTCCTTTGGCGTCAACATATTTATCAAGAATTTTAATCAATGACTGTTTATATTCTGACAAATCCACCCTTTCTCTATAAAGAAGACTGGCTGATTTTCGGATTTCCATAAATTTCTTTAAATCTTTTTTATACATTCCTATCTTATCTTTGAATTCATGAACAAAATCCTGTAAAATAAAACATTCATTTAAGTTTCTTATAAAATCATTTAAGCTTTTATAAAACATTTCTCTTTTTGCTTCATCCTTAAGAAATTGCAAATAAACTTCGTCGTCAGACGAATTTTTTATTTCATTAAATAAGTCATGAATTAAACCATAACTCTGTTCTAATTCATTTATTTTCTCTGATACATCAATCAGTGTTCCTTTAACATCATTTTCGTCATAGTTACCGAAAAGCTTCATAGCTGTATCTATGTTTTTAGCATTTTCTGAATAATCAATAATATATCCAGCCGTCTTTGGTAGTTTATTATTTTCAAAAAGTCTATTTACACGAGCAATTGCTTGAAGTAGTCCGTGGTCATGTAGATCTTTAGAAAGATATAAGACAGTATTTCTCGGAGCATCAAAGCCCGTCAAGAGTTTATCTACCACAATGATTATTTCAACTCCACCTTCGCCATGTTTGAAGCTTTCAATAACATCTTTTTCGTATTTCGTAATACTGCTGTGATTTTTGCGAATTTTGTCTAAATACTTCACTACTTCTATTTTGTGAGTATTATCTTCATCGCCGTCATCATGCTCGTCAGAAATAACCACAGCAGTATTTATATTTCCGCGCTTTTCAAAAAAGTTTTGGAATAAGATAGCTGAATATTTTGATGGGGCAACAATTTGAGCTTTGAGTCCTGTGTCTTTGAAATGTTCTGTGAAGTGTTTTTCTATGTCTCTAGCAATTTCTTCTATTCTTTGTGGATTATTTTTTAGAATATCAGCTGTAATTTGCTTTTGGAGTTTTATTTTATGCTCATTACTTACTGTATTTTCATTGTATTTCCTGCTCATATCTTCTGACACACGATCAATATGTTTATCTATTTGTGTTTTATTTTGTTCTAAATTTATATATCGTCCCTCGTAAATAAGAGGTAGAATGATTTTATCAGCAAGAGCATCATCTATCGTATATTTATCAATATATCCGCCAAATTTTCTCCAGCTTTCTCCCTCACTTCTCATTAAAGGTGTTCCCGTAAATCCTATATAACAAGCATTGGGAATAATCCTATTCATTTCAAAATTTGCCATACCACTTTGACTTCTGTGAGCTTCGTCAATTAAAACAAAAATATTATTATCTTTATCTACAAAATTAGCATATTTTTTACTTGCTGATTCAAATTTATCAATAATTGTAGTAATAACGCCTAAATTCTTTTCTTTAATTAAATTGAGTAAATGTTGCCCGCTTGTAGCCTGCACTACTTCCTTTTTTAAATTACAATTTTTGAAAGTATCTCTAATTTGTCTATCAAGGTCGCGTCTGTCTGTGACAATAATAACTCTCGGATTAATAATCTTAGGGTCTTCAATAAGAGCTTTCACAAACATAACCATAGTGAGAGATTTACCAGAACCTTGAGTATGCCAAACAAGCCCGCCCTTTCGGCGAGTAGTATCTTCATTTACAATTTCCTCTTCCTCAATTCTCTTCAACATCTTACGAATAGCAAAATATTGTTGATAGCGGGAAATTTTCTTTACTCCTGCGTCAAAAAGAATATGATTTTTAGTTAAATCTAAAAGTCTTTCCGGCTCAAATAATGAAACAATACCTCTGTCTTGACCCGTAATAACCCTATCTATCTTTTGTGTATGTCCTTTTGTCCACCCATTAAGATCTGTGAGTATCTGAGAATAGACTTCTTTATCAATAGGTTTAGACATTATTTCTTTGATATGAGCGTCTATTTCTTTTATATCTTTTCCTTTCTCTTTCCAAACAGCAAAAAATTTATTTAACGTCCCAGTCGTTCCATATTGTAATTCACTAGCATTTGTCGCCACTAGAAGTTGAGCATAAGTATATAATTTAGGGCAATATTCAGGACTTTGCTTTTTTATCAAATCCCCAATAGCTTCTTTGATAGAAACACTTTTTTTCTTATTCTCAATAATTGCAAAAGGAATACCATTTATAAAACAAACAATATCAGGACGGATATTTTGCTTTCCACTAGCTGTAAATTCAGCCGTAACATGAAAATTATTATTTTCAATATTTTTGAAATCTATAAATCTAAAGTTTTTAGAAATCGGCTTGCCATCATGGCTTACTTTGATAGTCTTGCCTCCAGAAGTCGGCATAATCATATTGTAAATATTTTGCGCCGTATCAATAAGCCCTTCATATTGAATATGCTCTATTTCGTCTATCACATCTCGTACATCTTTCTCACTGAATTTATATTTAACCTCATCAACCTCATAGCCGTTTATTTCCATCAATTTTTTCACAGCAATATCAGAAAGTATAAAGTTTGTTGTATCACCACCACGTTGTCGTAGGGCTTCATCTGTCGAAATATACTTATAGCCCATATTAAATAACAACTCTATGAATGGAAGTTGCGACTGCTTTGCCTCATCAAAATTTACTTTTTCTAACATATTATTTTAATTTCTTTTTATTTACAACACGACCATTTAACACCCTTACTCCTTTAAAATTTCTTTGTGATAATTTCTCTGGTGTTACATCAACAAACACTGCTCCAGTAACCTCACTAAATAGCTTCATCCACTCTTCTTCTTTTGGAGTCGTTTTCTTTTCTTGTGTTTGTTTCTTTTTCATATTTCTATTTGTGGCATATTCGCCATAATTAAACTTTAATTGATAATGTTTCAGTTATACGATTTTTCCGTACAACTGCATATTCACCGGAGTTCGAATCGCCCCAGTGATTAAATTGTTTAATAAAAACTTCTTCTGATCTTTTATAATTGATAATTTCTTTTCTAGCTCTGTAATTTCCTTATCAGCAGTAGTTAAAATTTCAGCAACAGCATTTTGTTCTTCTTTTGTTTTAGGAAGATCAAAAATATATTCTTTTATATCTTCGGTTGATAAATTTGCTTGTGCTCCACCCTGTGCACTTCCAATCATTTGATATAGAAACCTTCTATCGTATAAAAATAAATACAGTAATTCCTTATTAATATCTTTAGTCATAATTTTGCCAACTCTTTGATTTAGTAGACAGTTATCACTATTGACCACACAAACTCTTCCAACATTCCCCGTCATAGATATTAAAATATCTCCCTTTTTTAAAATTTGTTCCTTACCTATATTTTCCGGTAATTCATTAATGGTTTTAGGTTCGTCAATAAACATAAATCCATCTTGAACATTAGCAATCGTTATAATTTTATACTTTCCTCCATCAACATAATTTCCACTTTTAAAGGTATAGCCATTAATGAAATCAGAAACATCTCCCAATGTTTTTGTTTCCCATTTTTCTTTAAATCCACTTAATCTTTTTTTGCCAGTCAACAAATCCTGCATCAAACCTTTTTTAATTTGTTTTTTAATTTCAATTTTCTTATTTAAATTTTCAATCGCCTTGTCCCAAGTTTCAAGCACTGCAACGATGCGGTTTTGCTCAGGGAGAGGAGGAATTGATAATACAACACCAGAAACAGTTTCTTTTTTTAAATTTTGAACACCAGAACCAGCAGAAATTGATGTAAATATTGCTTGGGTTTTTGATTGTGAAAGTA
The DNA here is from genome assembly GCA_943354905.1 of Candidatus Nomurabacteria bacterium. Classification (GTDB taxonomy): domain Bacteria; phylum Patescibacteriota; class Minisyncoccia; order Phycocordibacterales; family UBA9973; genus UBA9973. The sequence goes on along the minus strand of CALRDL010000002.1, from coordinate 40,649 downwards.
GATAATATAAAAAATCACGATCTAAAATATTAGTTTTAATATCTTGAAAAGTTAGCCAGCCGTCGTGAATACACGAATCTATACCCATAATATATGGTCTTCCAAAACTCATGGAATTAGAAAGTATAAAATCTCCTTTTTTGACCAGTGTTGTTCTAGATAATCCTTCTTTTAAGATTTTACTACTAGTTTTCGTAATATATTTTGCACCAACGTCAATATCGCCAATTTTAAGCCAGTTTAACCCATCAGCTCTATTTGTAATATAACTTTCAATTGGTCTTGGTGACCCACCTCGACGCACGGTAAACATACTGTCTAGTTTTCTTGTTTGCCATTCTTTTGAAATATTTTTTTGTGATTGGTTAGGTTTCATTTTACTTTTATGAAGCTCTAGCATAAAGCCCTCCAGCGCCCTGACAGTTATGGCAAAGACTTGAATTTAGTCTCAAAATTGGAGAACTGAGATCAATTGGATTTCCGCAATTAGCACAAGGAGACGAAAGAAAAACTTGGTTTGGATAAGCAAACGGTGACCCACCGTTAGAAATAATAGAAGGATTAAATAGTACAGTATTATTTGACATGCTTCTTTTTTGTCGTAATTCTCTTAAGCTCGATTCTTTCTCTTCAATTATTTTTCTTAACTCACCCTCTTTTTTAGCACCATCTTCTTCATTTTTCTGGTGTTCTTGCTCTTTCTGTTTTAAGTCTTCAATTTCAAAAGACAACTTATTAATTTTTCTTATTTCTTCCATAGTTTGAGCAAGTTCGGGAATAACATCCACCCAATCTTCAACACTAGAAGCGATACTGTCTTCCATGGAAAACATATGCCTATTTATTTCTACCAAAAAATGCTGATTTGGTTTTTTATTATTATCTATTTCTTCTCTAACATAAGAACAAATCCTTTTTACTTGGCGATTTAATGATTCTAAGGTACGAAGAGCAGATCTACCTTTTTTCTCCAAGACATTTTGGCCTGCTATCTTGTCATAGTCGTCTTTTATAAAACTACCGGCAAAACTTGCAAAAAAACTGGCAAGAATAGTCAGGAGTGTAGAGAACAGTAGGTTGGTGTTAAAAATATACGCAACAATTAAACTTCCTACAGTGAGCAAAGAAAAGATTATTGCCCCAGGACCAAGAGCCACACTACCAAACATTCTCCATCTTTCTTTTAAAGTGTTCATATTTTTATTTAGAATCACGCTTTTCAATTTCTTGTCGCTTTGATTCAGGCAAACTATTATAAATTTCTTCGACCTCTTTTTTCTCTGTTATTATTTTTTCAGCAATTAAATTAACAAGTTTAAATAATGCTTTTGCTGTTTCGATATCATCACTAATATCTATTTGCCCAGGGTGAACAGCGTCGTTTCCAATAACTCGGACAATATCAAGGGATTTTTGAACGGCTGATGGTAAACCTTTTGCAACAAGATTTTTTATGTCAGTGTTAATGTTTTTTCCTTCTTCTCCGAACTCTTTACATAACTTTTGAATAGCAAGACGAAGGAGAGCCGCCGCTCCACGAGGCGATTTTTGAAGTATCGATGCCGCTTCCTGATAATCAAATTGAATATCTTCGCTTAAATCCTGATTTGGGGGCTGAACTCCTTCAAAAGAAGGATAGACCATTATATTTTTAAACCAAATTGATTCATGACCACAACGAGTACACACACATCCATCAACATCACTATAATGCCATTTTGCACGTTCAACCTTAGCGAGACTATCCCAAAATTGATTAGCGTAAGCATTACAAAATGGACAATTAAATGCTGTTTCTTTATATGCTGGTGGTGTATATTCTTGTTTCATATATTTATTTAACCCTTAATTCTTTTAAATTCGACTGTTTTGACCATTTTGTCCGTATGGGACGATATGGTTGTGGATAATTTATTTATCTTTCTTTTTACTACCTTTTAATAATTTTCTATTTACTGCCTTCAGTCTCTTTTTCGGCTCTCTAATACTTTCCTCTGTTGGCAGGTTTTCAGGCATTGTGCCACCCAATTCAATAATAGTTTTCCGAACTTTTGCACCGACCTCTTGATGGGCAGTACTTGCTAATCCTTGACCACGAATATTTTCACGACGAAGTTTTGCTTCTGTTTGAGTTGCTCGGAATAAATTCGCAGCTAATTCTTCACTCCCCATATGATCAAGAATACTTTGTTTTTCATTTAATTTTTTTCGAGCATGAATATCTTTTTGACGAAGTCCGCCATAAAGTCCTATATATCCAGCATCTTGAAAATTAGCATAATTGAAAACACCCGCAGATTTTGCAGCACTCGCAAGTTTTTTATTATGTTCTGTCATTTCACCACGAAGCATAACTCGCTTGCTATCATCTAAAAGTTGGTCTTGAGTTTCTTGTCTACGGGTTTGAATTGCAAAATATGATTTTGCTTTTCCTACAATCACTTTTGAAGAATCAGCACTCTGAACAACTAGGTAACAAGCATATCTAGACATGTTTGTATCAGAAATTTGACGTTCCGCACCAGAACCTATGGGAACCATACCGTGGACATCCTCGAAATGGTCGGGTGGCAAAAAACCGCTATTTTCACACGCTTTTTTTGCTTTCTCTATAACTGGAATAAAAAAACGATATTCTGAATATCCCAAAACTTCCCCAAGCTTTCGAGCACTCCAATATTCTTGTCCATATTCATTTATCTTTTTTAATTCTTCAAAAATTGATGTTTTCATATAATTAATTTTTTAATTATCATTTGCCGACATCGACAAATTGATTAATAATTTTATTTAACCCCTAATTCCTTTAAATACGCGACCATTTGTTTTTCCAATTTTTGAAGCTGTGGTTCTAATTCCGCAAGCTCTTTTAAGTTTGCTTTTATGTTCACTGGTTCTTCTTCTATAAAAGTATCTACATAGCGAGTGATGTTCAAATTAAAATCATTTTCTTCAAGCTCTGAAAACTTTACACTCCGAGCAAATTTCTCTACATCTTTTCTTTTCTTGTATGTGGAATAAATCTTTTCAATATTTTCTTCGGCTAGAATATTTTGAGCTTTGTTTGCCTTGAATTCTTTTGAGGCCTCTATAAAGAAAATATCTTTTTTGTTTTCATTTGCTCCACCTTTTTCTCTTGACCTATCTATTACAAGAATAGCGACAGGGATACCAGTAGTTTGAAATAATCCCGCAGGAAGTCCAATAACAGCATCAATAATATTTTCTTTGATTAATTGCTCACGGATTTTACCTTCCGCGCCAGAGCGGAAAAGTACACCATGAGGAACAATAACAGCAATGCGTCCCGTCTTTGGCTTGGCTGTTTCTATCATGTGGGTAATAAATGCAAAGTCTCCTTTATCTTTTGGTGGAACACCTCTCCAAAATCTTTTATATTTATCTGCATCAGCGTGTTCAGCACCCCATTTCTTAAGAGAAAAAGGTGGGTTCGCTACGATATTATCAAACTTCATAAGGTGGTCATTTTCTACAAGCAGAGGATTATTTAAAGTATCACCCCATTCAAGACGAGCAGAATCTTTTCCATGAAGAAACATATTCATTCGAGCAAGCTGATATGTGGAACCTGTTGATTCTTGCCCATAGAGAGCATAATTTGTTGAACCTTGTTTTTCTACCTCTTCTCCTGCGAGTAAAAGTAGCCCGCCGGATCCGCAACAAGGGTCGCATATACGAGCTCCCGATTTTGGCTCAGCAAGTTTTGCCACTAAGTGTGCGACATTTCTCACGGTGAAAAATTCTCCCGCTTTTTTTCCTGCGTCAGCCCCAAAGCGTTCAATAAGATACATATATGAATTACCAATAATGTCGTCTTTCACTTCTGAGAGGTCAATTTTTGCAAAATCATTAACAAGGTTCCGCAACATTTTATTTCTTTCATTTAATTTTCCAAGCGATGACTCAGAATTGAAATCTACACTAAATACACCCTCAAGCTTTTCTTTGTTTGCATCTTCTATTCGCTCAAGAGCTTTATTTATTTCTTCTCCCAAATTATCTTGCTCTATAATAGAATAGATATAATCAAATGAAGCTTTTTTAGGAAGAAAGAATCGGTCAAGCTTCATTTTTTCTTCAACACGCTTTTCATCAGATCCAAAACGTTTTTTGTATTCTTCGTGTGCTTGTTTTGATTTATCACTTAGATACTTTAAAAAAAGCATGGGTAAAACATAGCCCATATAATCTGCAGCGTTAAGCTGACTACGGGAAGAATTTGCTGAATCCCATAGGACTTTGTTTAATTCTTCTTGTTTTTCTATTTCTTTTTGTGTAGTCATATTATTTCTTAATTAAATTTGTAATAGTTGCGTTAATAATTTCTTTTTTAAGTTCTTTTTTCCTATCATATATTTTTTCTTGCTGTTTGATGTTTTGGTTTAGTTTGATTAAAGAATGTTGTATTACTAGCGGGGGTATTGGTATTTTTATTTCTTCTTCAAACTTTTTCCGTGATATTGCCCGTATGTATGAACCCGCTACTGTTTCTAAAATTTTATTCTGTCCTTCTATTGAATTAAAATAGAGCGATATGTATTCTGGCAGTACTTCTTTATTTTTTATTCTTAAAATTAAAAGTGATGATGAGGCGATAATATTAGAAGTATCTAAACTAAAAATGACAGAACGAAACGAACCAACACCCATACCACGAGAAACTACAAGGACGTCGTCTTTTTGAAGAAATGAAGCTGTGCGAGTGCCCTTGAAGGAAATAGGGGTTAGTTTTTCAATTTCTGTGACATTTTCTCCTTGGGTTATATCTTTTGCCTGTAATACAAGAATATCCCTATTTTCAGCAGTTTCTATGGCTCCTCTAAAGGTATAGCCATTTATTACCTCTGCGAAATTTGATATTTTCATATACATACAGATAGTATACTGCATTTAAACTAAAAAAGCAACCCCCTAGCCTGTGGAAAACTTTTTGTTCTGTATTTGGTGTTTTAGAGTAGATGTTCTTTTTGAAAACTTAGATAACCCGATTTGCTCAAAATAACATGGTCGTAAATTTCAATTCCTAAAATTTTCCCTGCTTCAACAAGTCTTTCTGTAATTTTCTTATCTTCGGCAGATGGAGTCAGATCTTGAGATGGATGATTATGTGCAATTATTATGCTTGCTGAATGAAGTGCGATAGCTGGTTCAAAAACTTCTCTTGGATGAACAAGACTTGAGTTAAGCGTGCCGATTGAAATAACTTGTTTTTCAATTAATCTATTTTGTGTATCTAAATAAAATGCGAGAAAATGTTCTTTCTTTGATTCGCAGACATCGGAGCATAATTTCCAAATATCTTTAGCTGACAGAATTTCTGTTTTATTATCGGAATTTAATCTCTTCCCCAATTCAAACAATGCGAACACTTGCGAAGCTTTAGCATTACCAAGTCCTTTTATTTCTAATAAATCTTTTAGTGTTATATTTTTTATTCCGATTTTCTCAACAACCTTGAGAATTTTTTTAGAAAGTTCAAGTACATTCAGCCCTTTTATTCCAGAACCGAGAAGAATTGCGAGAAGTTCGTGATCTTTTAATTTACCTGAGCCGTATTTCGCAAGTTTTTCGCGTGGTAAATCTACTTTGTCAAAATCCTTAATTTTCATAACTTAATCATCCCATGTTTTCGTTTATTTTTCAATAAAAATTCTGATATAATATGAGTATGGTAGATGAAACTTCAAGCGATACGACAATAACTCAACCTAAACCCGAGGCTTCGCAGGAGCCGATTTCTAGTCCTGAACCTACTTCTATCGCAAGCGAAGCTTTAGGCGAGGCGAAAGCCGAGCCAGAGCAAGCTATCCCCCCTGAGATAATCCCCATGGAGAACGAAGCTCCTAAGGTAACTGAAACCCCAACGGCTCAAACACCGGTATTTGAGCCGTTGAACTCTACGAGCGAGCCGTTAGGCGAGCGAGTAGAGATAGAAGTTCCCGAAGTAAAACCTGAACCAGTAAAAGAAGAAGTTAAACAAACTGAAATAAAACCAATTCCTGAATCCAGACCTGAACCAGTAAAAACAAAACTCTCCCAAAAAGATTTATGGAAAAAGTTCCTAGATAAAGTCCAAATCGGCAAAAGAAAGAAACTGGAAAAAATAATGACTTTGTTTTTGAAAAAGAAAAATATAACTAACGACGAAGTCGAAAAGTATTTGCATGTGTCTGACGCAACAGCAACCCGATATCTAAATATCTTGGGAAAGGAAAATAAAATTAAACAAGTCGGAAAAACAGGAAAAGGAGTTTCGTATTCTAGAATTTAATTTGCAGGGAGCCCGCCGTCTCCTCTTTTCCTCACGGCGGTTTTGTGTGCGAACGGGAGGGGGGGGGTCAAGCACATGCATTTTCCGCCTCGGGCATTTCCGCTAGGGTGTCCATGACTAAAGGACGAGTGCCTCCCTGCTGTTGCAATTCAGGGTTTAGTAGCGAAAGCGACACCACAAACGTAGACATGAAAACAGGAGAGGGGTTAAGCGTAACCGCTGGGGAGAGGAGCATCCTCTCCCCAGCAAGAAGCGAGCATTTTAATTTATGAACGGCTCAATTCCTGCCATTTGAGCCGTTCCCTATAAAATGCTGCTACCTAGAAATGGCGCTCGTAGCCCTAGCGGAATGCCCGAGGCGGATGCCGAGGGTGTACTCCTACCAGCGTTGCATAACCACAACAAAACAAAAATGGTATAATTTGCCCGAGACAATGTTTTGAATTTGTATTTTGAATTTCGCCAGTTTCTCTTTTAAGAGAAACCCGACCTCGCCCCGCCACCCATACCAAATCAAAAGAAAACCCCCGCGAAATAATATATGCATGGAAATGGTGGCGATTTATACCAATTTAATATAGCAAAATCATGAAACTCATATCCATAAACATCGAAAAAGATCGACATTTTAAAGAAATCCTAGAATTTTATAAAAAAGAAAAACCAGATGTCTTTTGTGTGCAAGAACTTTTAGAAAAAGACTTGCCTTTGTTGAAAAAAGAATTAGATATTGAGTGTGCTTTTCAGGCATGCAGATACGAGATAAAATCCCCCTACCCTTACTCAATAGGTCTGAAACAAGGTATAGCGATATTTGCCAAAAATATAATAGACAGTGGATATATTTTTTACAATGGTAATCCAGAAGAATTAGAAAAGGAATTTGATCCAACAAATAAAAATGATAGTGAGGCTTTGGTCTGGGTTGATGTTAAAAATATTGATGAAAAAATATATCGCTATGTTACTGTTCACCTACCGGTTACTTTTAAAGGAGAATCCACTCCCTACCAACTCGAGGCCCTTAATGGATTATTTAAACAACTTGACACATTAGGTGAATTTATTTTATGTGGCGACATGAACACTCCAAGAGGAAAAGAAACTTTCAATCGTTTAGCTAAAAAATACAAAGATAACATACCTCTAGAATACAAAACTAGTTTGGATAAAAACATACACAAGATTGGTCTTGAGAAATTTATAACTGAAGGCATACAGTATTATATGGTTGATGGTCTATTCACCACAAAGTCTTATCAAGCATCAGAAGTGAAACTCATCGATGGTCTCTCCGACCACATGGCCATAATCGCCGAAATATCGAAATAATTAAAAAAATTATAGAATAAATCATTTCCGCGAAATAGTGCAATCTCAAAAACAAAAAAACAGAAATTATTTCTTAATAGATTTCCATTCACTTTTTAATTTCTTTGCGAGAACATTTATATCTTTCTCGTGAATTTTGTATTGCTTGCTATATATAGCTACGAAATTATCGACAGCTTCGTCGTAAAGAGGCTTGGTTAGATTTTTAACCTGCTTGGTCTTTTGGATTATTTCTTTTTTAATTTTAGAAACTACAGCTGAAGCTTTTTTTTGATGTATTTTGCTGTTCGGTCCAAGTAGATAATACGCTCCAGCTCCGAGAGTAGCCAGACCTGCACCTATAGAGACTTTTTTAGCTATAGACATTTTGGACATTTTCTTTGGCATAACTTTTTTCGTGACTTTGTTTGTAGTTTTTTTCATAATATTTTATTTTTATTATTATTTTAATAATTTAAACCTTACGATTCTTCTTTCTCTTGCCCATAAACAAATTGAAAACTGAACTATCTCTCACCTCTTCCAAGAATTCTTTGGTAGTGTCGCCGATGTTGTCTATATCTCTCTCCGCTTTGCGAATGATTCTAGAAAAACTTCGCATAGCTAAAATAGAATGAAACAATAATATCGAAACAAAAACTGCTACCACAATAAACCCTAACGAAGAAATGACAAAGAAAATATCCATTTGTATAAAATTACTCATAAATTCATTATAACATAATCTGTTATATAATAAACTAATGGAACTCTCCGAGAAATTGGAAACAAAATTCCGAATGGATGAAAATCAGAAAAAGGCCTTACATCGGCTAAATATTTTCTCTGTAGCCGACCTCTTATATCATTTCCCTATCAGATATAGTGACGTCAGCAGGGTATCAAAAATTACAGAATTAAATGTCGGTGAGGTAGCTACAATCTATGGAAAAGTCTCTGGTCTAAAAACTAGAAAAGGATTTCATTCTAAAATACCCATGGCGGAAGGGTGGATCGAAGACTTTTCTGGAAAAATAAAAATAATCTGGTTCAACCAAGCCTATCTAGCCAAAATGCTCCACGATGGTGACACCGTCAAACTCACAGGAAAAGTTACCGAAAGCAAAAACGGAAATTATCTAGCCAATCCAGAATTTGAAAAAATTCCAAATATGCCGATCGACTCTCACAACTCTTTGTTTAGACCCCCTCGCCCTAAGGGCACTCCCCCTTCGCAGGGGGAGAAAAATTCGGAGGGTTTCTCGTATCCAATCTATAATGAAACTCGTGGCATAACTTCAAAATGGTTTTATCACACTATCGAAAAAATATTGCGAGATAAAACTTTAGACAATATCGCAGATTATATTCCGAGTGACATTTTGAAAAAATATCATTTACCGACTTTAAAGACAGCCTTGATCTGGATCCATACACCAAAAAATAAAAATGATATGCAATCAGCTCGTAAGAGGTTTGCCTTTGAAGAAGTTTTTTGTATCCAGCTCGAACGTCAACACGACAAACTTGAATATAGAAAAAATAAATCTTTTCAAATAAAACCAGATCAGAAAAATACAGCAGAATTTTTAAAAAGATTTCCATTCCAAGCTACCAAATCCCAAGAAAAATCCATCGAAACTATTCTCGAAGATATGGCTAGAAATTTTCCTATGTCACGATTACTCGAGGGAGATGTCGGTAGTGGTAAGACCGCAGTAGCTGCCACGGCGAGCCATGCAACCGTCACACAAAGACCGTATGGTAAAAATTTTGGTAACTTACAAGTGGGATATATGGCTCCCACAGAAATACTCGCCACCCAACATTTTGAATCTTTTATAAAATATTTTTCCCATCTTCCGATCAACATAGGACTCATTACGGGTAGTGGCTGTCGAAAGTTTCCATCGAAATCTAATCCAGAAAGTTGGACCACAATTTCTCGTACCCAACTTTTAAAATGGGTAGCCAATGGAGAAATACCAATATTGATCGGCACTCATTCTCTCATCCAAAAAACAGTAAAATTTAAAAACCTAGCCTTGGTGGTTATTGACGAGCAACATAGATTTGGAACAGCTCAGCGAAGAAAACTCATCCGCAAAGATATAAATGGAAACTTCAGCGCCCCTCACTTGTTATCTATGACGGCTACACCAATACCGAGAACACTCGCTCTCACCATCTATGGGGACCTAGACCTTTCACTCTTAGATGAAATGCCAGTTGGTAGAAAAAAAATAATCACCGAAATAATAACTCCGGATAAACGCGAAAATACTTATGAGAAAATAAAAATTGAAATGAAAAATGGTAGACAGCTCTATGTCATCTGTCCGAGAATATTTGAAGCAAACGAAAAAGCCGAGCCAGGATTTTTTTTAGAGGGCCTCTCGCAGGCGGACGCGCCGAGAGGGAGCGCTCCGCGAGCACGCGGAGACAGCGACCCTATAAAAAAAGATTCTAGCTCGGCTTTGGAAATGAAATCAGTAACCTCAGAAGCCAAACGTTTAAAAAAAGAAATCTTTCCAGAATACGAGATAGGCATACTTCATAGCAAGCTTAGTAAAATCGAAAAAGAAAAAGTTATGCAAGAATTTACTCTAGGAAAAATTCAAATTCTCTGTGCGACCTCTGTCGTCGAAGTCGGAGTAAATGTTCCAAACGCTACTGTCATCATCATCGAAGGAGCCGAACGTTTTGGACTAGCCCAACTCCACCAACTCCGCGGTCGAGTCATTCGTAGTTCACATCAAGCCTATTGTTATATATTTGCCGAAGCTAAAAGTGAAAAGACTATTTCTCGACTCAAAGCTCTAAAAACAGCTCAAAATGGTTTTGAGTTAGCCGAACTCGACCTCACACTTCGCGGCGCAGGAGAACTCGGAGGAACCAAACAATGGGGCATCACCGACCTGGGGATGGAAGCCATAAGAAATATTAAAATGGTAGAAGCTGCTAGAACAGAAGCAATACGAATCATATCCGAAGACCCAGAACTCACAAACTATCCCCTCTTGAAATCTAAAGTCCACCAAAAAGTCGGAGAATTTCATTTCGAATAAAACTTTTTATATTATAATTGCTGCAATTATAAAATAAATAAATAAAGCAAATATGTCCTGAACGATAGTGGTGAAAGGCCCAGCCCCAATTGCTGGATCTTTACCAAAATGTCGTAAAAGAAGAGGAACTATGGTTGCGATTATTACCGAAAAAACAGAACTTATAATAATAGATATGCCAACTACAAAAGAAACATCCATATCATTAAACATAACCATAGAATAAATAAAAAGTAATACCCCTAAAACTGTGCCCAGTAAAAACCCAACAAAAACTTCTTTTACTAAATACTTTGCGAGATTAATCTTTTCAATAACCAAGGCTCGTATAAAAAGCGTTTCTGTTTGCGTACCCACTGCGTCAGACATATATACAATCACGGGTATAAAAAACGCAAGAGCTAGTCTTTCCAATAAAGCACCCTCAAATGAGCGAACAATTAAAGTAGCAGCCATACCGCCTACTAACCCAACTAGAAGCCAGGGTAAGCGGACCCTTACAAGACGCATAGCATTAAACTTCACAATATCTGTAATTGGTTGATGGGCTAAATGCCCCATTGATTTATGATGATGTATAGATTTTGTAGTTGTATTATTATCCATGATCTTATTATCTTATCCTAGATTAATTGTTCCGTTTGCTATTAATATCAAGAACCAAGACAAAGCTATAAGTAGTAGTCCTATAAACAATCTCATTGTGCCACGCGAATCTTGTTTCCATTGTTGAATATCTTCAATCTTTTTTCCAGCTGCAATTAATAAAATTATGATGATTAGGGGTGAAACAAAAATGAAATTATATAAAACTAAAAGCATTAAAGCCGTGAAATCAAAATACTGGGAAAGAATTGTTATTATTGCAAGATACGGGGCTCCTGTGCAAGGCAATTCAACGGCCGATACAAAGGCTCCGAGAAACATAATCCCCCAAACAGACATCCGAGAAGCATAATTATGTAATTTTTGACTTGCGGTTTTAGGTATAGAAAGTGAAAAGCCACGGCCATACCAAAAATAATCTTTAATCTCTAAAAGTCCAGCGAAAATAACAAAAATACCAACCGAGATAGAAAGATATTCAACAACAAAAAGTGGAATACTAGCAAAATAATAAACTAAGCCAATCCCTGCAGCTAAATAAACCACAAATACAGAAGCAGTGTACACGAACCCGAGGAAAACCATTCTCTTAATAGAGCCACCCGAACCCAAAACTACTGAAATCATTAAAATCAAAACACCAATAGCACACGGATTGATTGAATCAATTGCTGCTGTGAGTATGACTGTAAGTATTGTAGGTAATTGTGCTTCTATTCCCATATTATTTTATATAATTAAATTTTCCTTTATCTATGGCAATTTTTGTAAAATTGCAAATCTGATCAGTTTTATCTTTTTGATCAGGGGTAAATTCAAAAATTAGGCAATCACCTGGAGGGATTTTTGATTCTCCAGACAATACATATTCAGGATAATCTGCAATTTTATTCTGTTTAATTTCTATTCCTTCGGTCTTATACACAAAAACTTGAAGTTTACCCTCTCGCCCATCTTCACATTTATCACCATCTATAAATCTTTCATACTTCTCTCGGCCAGGGAAATTAAGCTCACCATAACCAAGATTTCCACCAATAACTTGAAAAAAGTTGCGGAGAGAGATGTCTCTTTTGTCCATTACGACTCCCTCTACATGAATTCTTTTATCACCATGTTCATGCAGATCAGTTTTACCAATTCTGTTAAAAAATCCAGTTGGTTTGATTAAACCTAATTCTTCTCCGCAAGCAAAAATCCTAAAATCAGCATGCCAGTGAACTGGCCCACCGGTGGCTGATTTGTTATTTTTATATATAGTTGTTCCGGCAAGATAAAACGTAATACCCAAAGAGATAATTGTAATTAAAACAAATACAGAAATTTTAAAAGCCTCTGAAGATTTTGGATGTAATCTTGCCAAAATCACTAAAAATAAAATTAAAAAACCACCAAATAGGACGAGTAAAAAAGAATTTTTTGAGATTACTTCTATTAAATTAGGCTCATTTTCAACCTGCGCCAAAACAGAACTGGCGCTCATAAAAAAGATAATAGCTAAAAAAAATAAGTATTTTTTTGTCATAAAATTTAACAAAATTCACAAACAGCTGAAGCTTTTTCCTTATGTTTACTGTCAGAAGGATCACCACAACACTGCTTGCAACAAAAAGTAGAACCCTCCAAAACAAAGTTCCCTTCGGATCTTTTCTTTTCCTTCCCACATTTTGCGCAAGTAAAGATTTCGTCTGCAGTTGTTTTTTGATTTTCCATGACTATATTATATCTTATAATCTAAGTAAATTACAAGACCCTCCCTTTACCTCCAAATACGAAGGCTAGTCTTTATTTTTTATTAAATACACTTAGCACCTAAAAACAATTAATACTCAGATATTGTTAGTTACGACCACTATCTTTTTTTTTGTTTTTACTACTATTTTCAGATTTTTTTTCATTCTCTCTATTTTCTTTGAAAGTTTGATTCTTTATAGAGCGTGCATTGATAGTAGGAGTCGAAGCAGCTACATCAATATCTCCCTTTATATCTACAGAATCTCCTACTTTATATAGAGAAAGGTCTTTCGCTCTACCGTCAAAATTAGTACCAGATGTATTTACAGTAAAAACAATACCCCAAACTTTTACAGTAAGCACGCTTCCAGTAATTGACTGGGGTGTTCCTTGAAGATTGATTTTACCATTCGGATTGATCTCAAGCTTCAGCTTTGGGCTTTTTATTGGAGTTGATGAAACAGAATTAACTGTAATAGTAACAGTTGAAGTTTCGTCTTGTCCGCCCTCTACGATTCGAACGTAGGACCCTCGAGGTATAAGCTCGATGCTCTAACCAACTGAGCTAAGGGCGGGATTTTAATGCTTTTTTGATTGTATCATAAATAACTGGGAGTTCTAAATAATCTATTATTATCGCTATCCAAGACAACCAAATAGGAATTACTACGAGAGATGTACCAGTAAGTTGAGCGTAAATAATTTCATCCGTAATCCAAAACAAATGCAACCATTGTGAATTTATAAGAAAAAGAAAAAAGATACTGTGCAATTTTCTTTGATTGTTTTGACGATATTGATGAATATAAAGTAGTGAGCTCGTGAGGATAGCTGGTATTTCTGTATAATCTAGAAGAGAAATAACAGTATCCCAAAAATGGCCAGGATTCCAAAAAGGATATCCGAACAATCTAAAAAGAACAACATCAGTAGTTATCCAGTATAAATGCACAAGCTGTAAAAGAAAAAGTAACGCTGTCAGTGGAGCGATGATTTTATACTTATCCTCATACCATTTCCAAAATTTATTTAACATTTTTAAATTTTAATTCTCCTACCCGCAATACTTACAGCATAGCTGTTGCAGGCGAGTCTTTTTTCTTCAGAGCTATACCATGGCTACTTAATATTTTTTCATATTCTTCCTGCTCAAGAGTTTCTACTTCTATGAGTTTAGTAGCAATAGCTGTGAAAGCTTTCTTGTGATCATTGAGTACCTGCTCAGCAGATTTTAATCCATCATTTATTATTCTCGCAACTTCTGAGTCTATCTTCATAGCGATATCTTCCGAGAATTCTCTCTCTATTATTTCACCAAATTGTGATCGCCCGCCACTACCTGCGAGCGCGACTGGTCCGATGACATCCGACATCCCCCACCTAGTGACCATTGCCCGAGCGAGATTCGTAGCCATTTGTAAGTCACTCGATGGTCCAGTAGTGATATCTAAAAAAATCATTTTCTCAGCCACATAACCCCCTAGAGCCATCGCAATATCATCAATAAATTCTTTTTTAGATTGGAGTCGTCTTTCTTCTAGTGGCAATTTTAAAGTATATCCTCCAGCATTACCACGAGCGATGATAGAAACTTTGTGGACTGGGTCTGCATAAGGAAGAACTGAAGCTACTATCGCATGCCCAGCTTCATGATACGCAGTAATTTCTTTTTCTTTTTTAGAAAGCAAATGACTCTTGCGTTCCGGACCAAGCATAACTTTTTCTATGGCGCGAATTAAATCAAATTGAAAAACTTTTTTGCGATTTTCTCTTGCTGCTAAAATAGCTCCTTCGTTCATCAGTGAATATAAATCTGCCCCAGAAAATCCTGGAGTCCGCTCAGCAATCAATTTCAAATTTACATCTTCAGCAAGTGGTTTTTTTATCGCGTGAATTTCCAATATTGCTTCACGATCTGCTCGATCTGGTAAATCAAGCAATACTTTTCTATCAAAACGCCCCGGACGAACAAGCGCTGGATCAAGAACATCTGGCCTATTAGTAGCAGCCATCACTATCACTTTATCATTCGGCTCAAAACCGTCCATCTCCACGAGAATTTGGTTTAAAGTTTGTTCCCGTTCATCATTGCCCCCACCAAAACCTCCTCCGCGGGTGCGTCCTATTGCGTCTATCTCATCTACGAATATAATTGCTGGTGCTGCTTTCTTGGCCATTTTGAAAAGATCTCGCACCCGAGATGCTCCTACACCGACGAACATCTCCACGAATTCACTTCCAGATAAATGGAAAAATGGAACACCAGCCTCCCCAGCGACGGCTCGCGCGAGCAAGGTCTTGCCTGTTCCAGGAGCGCCAGTCAAAATAACTCCTTTAGGAATACGAGCTCCAATATCTAGAAACTTTTTCGGACTTTTTAGAAAATCTACTATTTCTTTCAATTCTTCTTTAGCCTCTTTACATCCAGCTACATCTTTGAAAGTCACTCGGTTATTTTTATCATTCGGGTCTGTAATGCGCGCTTTAGATTGTCCAAATGTCAATGCTTGCATACCAGCACCTTTCACCTGCCGAGACAAATACCAAAAGAAAAACAGAATAAAAAGCACTGGTATTAAAAACGGGAGAATATTTAAAAGTAAAAATACAAATCCACTCTCATCTTTTATTTCAATCTCTGTTTTGGCTATGGCCTCACTATTTACTCCATAATTAAAAAGTGTTTGTGATAATGACGAACCGACTTCTTTTTTTGAAGTTTTAATCTCTTCATCTTTAATATAAGTGATGGTGAGCTTGTCTCCAGAGACAATGATCTTTTTCACGACACCTAGAGAGACACTCTTGGCTAAATCCGAAATAGGAATAGCTGGTGTCACTTTCCCGTCCGGAGAAAATGCTAGATAAACAGCAGTTATTAGCATAAAAATAAATACAGTGCCGACGAGACTACCAGAAAAACTATTTCCGTTTTTTTCTTTCTTACCCTTACCCCCCTCAGCTTTTTTATTTAGAAAATTAAAATCCATAAATAAAGATTAACATAAAAAATCTAAAATAAACAGTCACGGAATCTATGGTAAGATTAAAATCATGGCAAATTACACAGAAAACCGAAAAGCTAGATTTGATTATCAAATCTTGGAAAAGTACGAAGCAGGTATTGAGCTTTTGGGTACGGAAGTAAAGTCTGTCCGCGGTGGACAAATGTCTCTCGAGGGAGCTTTTGTTATTGTGCGAGGAGGAGAAGCCTTTTTAATCAACTCAAATATTCCTCCATACCAAGTAAAAAATGCGCCGAAAGATTATGACCCACTTCGCAACAGAAAACTTTTATTAACCAAAAAAGAAAATACAGAATTGGTTGGGAGTGAGAAAAATAAGAGTTTGACAATAGTGCCTATTTCAGTGTATAATAAGGGTAGGAAAATCAAGATACAAATTGCTTTAGTAAAAGGCAAAAAGAAATTTGATAAGCGCGAGAGCATAAAAAAGCGCGACACGGATCGCGAGATCAGAAGAGAATACAAAGGACGTTGAAAATAAAATACCTGGGACTGCAAGGCATAGACAGTAGGCCTATTTGTCAAAGATGCGTATCGAGCATAGACATAATCTCGTAAAAATTTGTCTAAATGTTAATTGCAAAATTGACTTCTAAGGCTAAAGCGTCACCATACTTCGGTATGAATGATTTTGCTTTCGCTCCAGCTTTCGCGTAAGCCTGAGCTGGCGTCTCTCTTATAGACTTCCGATATATGAGTAGAGGTGTAATATTATCGGGATAAGGAAATGTTTGCTCGAGCATTTCACAAAAACTTAGAGCTCGATTAAAATATATTTCGCTTGCTTAAGAATATTTTAATTTAAACAGAAAAGCATGCTATGTATGTAGACTTCTTTACAAAAACCTATTGCACACGAGTTCAATTCTCGTCAGTTCCACTCGACTCGTTTTGCTTAAGGCAAAACTCGCTCGTGGCAAGCCACAGCGGAAAACAAAAAACATTCTTCAAAGAATGTTTTTTGTTTTGAGGCGAGTGCCCTGAGGGACGAGCAAAGCGAGGACTCGAATGGGCGTATTTTGGATCGATTTATGTTAAAATCTATATATGTATTTCGTATACATGATTAAAAATTCATACGGAAATTTATATATAGGTATTACAGATAATCCAGAACGAAGATTGAAAGAACATAATACAAAACAAGGTGCAGATTTTACCAAAAACTGCGATGAATTTAAAATTGTGTTTTTAGAAAATCACCATTCTTTAGCAGAAGCAAGAAAAAGAGAAATTCAAATTAAAAAATGGCGTAGAGATAAAAAAGAAAAGTTGATAAGTTTGTATAGTAAAAATATTCCAACAAAATTATCTAAATCTGTCGACGAGTAAATGATCTGTGACTCATTTCTTCATTATTTTTAATTAGTGTTATAATGTATAAGGTTTAACGTTTATAAAAGGGTCGTAAGACCTAGCTGGCGTGGGGTTCTGTGCTTCCCATGATAGCCATTATCAGCTAGCTTTTATTGTTATGTCTGAAAACTATATGAAAGATTTTGATGTCAGCTCTTTCAAAGGACAAGCTTGGCAATTTATTCAAGATATGATGCTTGAGTTCTGTGATAAGTTGAACTTTAAAACTACAGAAAGAAGACGTTTCATTTTTTGATGAAGCTAATTCAAGAGCACGGGTATGGGATAATTTTAAGTTAGTAAGTCAGCATCATAGCAATAACCTAATGTGGAAGTTCAGCGAGGAAATAAATGAAAGATTTTGGACGGAAACAAAAAAGTTTCTTCCTCTTGTATTGTATTTACAGGCAATGGCTACAGAAGCTCTTGTTTCTTTTAATGCAAAAAATTTAGTTTCTAATAAAAAATATATGGATACTGGACTTTCAAAAGAGGAAGAGCTGGCTTTAGAAAGCTTTATTAAAATGACGAGGGAAATGGAAAATGCTCAAGTTGATGACCTAATATTTAATTGTGGGAATAAGTATCAGTTTGCTAAAACCCATAGTGTGTATATAAAAGATTGGGACAAAACAAAAGGAATAATGGAGCAAAGAATAGTAAATGGTCAATTACCCCCCGACACTTCCCCTCAGTTTATGCGAGCTATGATTTTTCATGGCGATAAGATAATACAAGAGAAACTTCAAAAAGTACGGCAAGCATTCCATATAAAATTTCACGAAACTATTTACAATTATCTTGGCGAAGATGGTAAAATAAAAAAGTTTCTGGGTATATTCGGATAAATTATGAAAGAATCATTTAGAAAATTTCTTGGGCGTAATTGGTGGTTATTACTTATTAGCTTTGTTCACATGCTGAAAAATGGAGAAGACCTAACAGGAGGAGAGAAATTTATTGCCTTTTCTTTAACTAGTGGACTAATAATCTTCTTGATGTTTCTTTATTGGAATTATCAAAATAAGAAAATTATATGAAAAATGATATGGGATTTTTTACATCAAACGCAGATAAATATCATAAGATGTCAGACAGTGCTCTTGAGAACGAAGCCTCTAAGTGGAAAATTCGAAGTTATGGCAATTCAAATGGAACTATTGAACGTCAAATTATAATTGATGCTCTGCTAAAAAAAGACCAAGCTAAGGAGACCAGAATTGTAGTTATAATATCTGGACTCGCTCTCATAATTAGCTTGATTGCATTATTCAAATAAACACTTCTGTTGATAATCCTTCAATACCCTGATTGTGAGTAGTCCAACGAGAGAAAATCAAGCATCAGCAAGACCTTTTCGTAGGTTTTTATTGCTTTGATAAAAAGACCAAAACCGAATGAGGTAATCTTTAAGGCGGTTCAACAAAATTTCCCCCTTGTCCACAATATGTTGACTTTCAACCCCGAATAAGCTATATTTTAATTAATCGACACTAGCTTTTGGCTGGTTTTGGTTCTATTTATCAATTGCGTGAAAGAATAAACAACCAAATACGGGCAGGAGAACTTCGGGTTTTGGACAGCGAAAACAAAAATATCGGTGTTTTAAGTATTAGAGATGCCTTGGAAATGGCTCAAAATCAGGGTTTGGACTTGATAGAAATAAGCCCAAACGCAACTCCCCCACTCGCAAAAATAATGGATTTCGGTAAGTATAAATACGAAGCCAGTAAAAAATTAAAGAAACAAAAAGGTGGAGCCAAGGCGACAGAAACCAAAGGTATCCAGATCAAGATAGGCACCGGAGACCACGACCTAGAGCTCAAAGCCAAAACTGCATCCAAATGGCTCAAGGAAGGACACAGAATCAAGGTAGAACTTTTCCTAGCTGGGCGCGCCAAATATATGGATGAAAAGTTTTTAAAAGAACGCTTGGATAGAATTTTACATTTGATCACCGAAGATTATAAAATATCAGACGCATACAAAAAAGGTCCGAAGGGTTTAACAACAACAATAGAGAAGAGATAATTTAAATAAATTTATGGGAAAGGGAATGAAAACAAATAAGTCATTTAGCAAAAGATTAAAACTTACCAAAAATGGCAAGATTCTTTCCCGTAAGGCGGGATTCAACCATTTTAATGCCAAGCAATCCAGAACAACCCAGCTCGCTGGCAGAAAGAGCAAAAACTTTGTAATCAAAAACAAACCAAGAAGTCACTTATTACCATTTAGTTAAATTAACAATTTCGAATTACGAATTTAAATTCGTAATTGATAATTGAAAATTCGTAATTGATTTATGACCAGAGTAAAAAAAGGAGTACACGCATTGAAAAGACGAAGAAGTGTCTTGAAACAGACGAAAGGTTTTAGACATGGACGAAGCACAAAAGAAAGACAAGCAAAAGACGCGCTCTTGCACGCGGGGAATTATTCTTTTGCTCATCGAAAAGATAAAAAATCTGATAACCGAACATTGTGGAATATCAAGATAAACGCAGGCACTCGTGAGCTCGGTATGTCTTATTCAAAATTCATAGACGCACTCAAAAAGAAAAACATAATGCTAGATCGCAAAATCTTGGCTGACCTAGCCGAGAATAATCCAAAAACTTTTGCTAAAGTTTTAGAAACAGTAAAGTAATTAAAACTAAAAATTATTTTCTGCCTTTTTAGGTAACTATCTTATATTCAGATATTTTATCTTTTTTAACCAAAATGATTATGTCTTCTATTAGTTTTTTAGGATCATCTCCAGAAACTATCTTGGCATTGGGACGATGACCTTTCTCGATTATATCTTTGAGTTGATCCCCCATCTCCCAAGGACCTTCAAATATTCCAATGGGTTTACCATCTTCGAATGCGACAGTAAACTCATGTATAGTCCCCACTCGCCCACAACCACATATGACAGCATCTGAGCTTCTAGTAAGGAGAATATCTCGCCCAGGATACCCGAATCCTGTATAGATAATTAAATCCATATAATCCAGTGGAAGTTTGTAGACTTCGACGTGTTCTTTCTCGGAAGCTGCTGGAGAAATACCTATAGAGATACCTCCCTCTTCTTTTGCGCCCATAGCAGCCCAAAGTGGAAAGCCGGTAGTCGCGCCAGAAACTAAGACCGCGCCTTGACGAACTATCTCTCGGCCAAGCTCTTTAGCTTTCTCAAGCGCATCTATCCCACAGTGCCCAGTCTCCGCCGCGCCAGAAACGCAAATTTTTATTTGATTGTGTCCGTGTTTTTTTTCAAAATTTAAAGATGAAAGCATGATCTAATTATACATTTATTTTTTTAAAAATCTAATTCCACACTACTCCCTTGCTCCGGAGCGACAGCATCGATGGCCAGATTGTCACGCAATTTTTGAACAAGGAACATAGAGCTCTTTGGCTCTCCCATCACTACAAAAACTTTTTTGAGTGTTTCTTGCATATCTTCTACAAAATTTAAGAGACCGTTGGAATCTTTGTGTCCGGAATATCCAAAAATATTTACAATATGCGCTCTGACTTCTACCTCTTCCCCCGTGATGCGTATGGTCTTCAATCCTTCTTGAATCAAGCGTCCTGGAGTGCCTACAGATTGATACCCCGCAAGAAGTAGAGTGTTGTTCGGGTCAGGCAAATAATGCCTTTCATGATGGACCACTCGTCCGCCAGTCGACATACCGCTCCCAGCAATGACTATCTTGGGATTCGGGACGCTTCTAATCATTTTTGACTCTTCTGATTTTAGAGTATGTCGAAGACCAGGGAAATTAAATAAATATTTATCACTCGACATAGCCTTTTGAGCTTGTTCGTTGAAATAATCTTTGTGTTTCTTGAAAACTTCTGTTAGGCGGATAGCGAGTGGTGAATCTAAAAAGATAGGCATAACAGGAATTCTATTTCCTTCTACTAAAGAATTTAATTCAAAGAGAAGTTCTTGGGAACGTTCGAGAGAAAATGTAGGAATGATCAGAGTACCCTTTCGCTTATAATTATCTTCTATAACTTCTTCTAAAAACTTGCGTCGTTCGTCTCTAGATTCGTGATTCCTGTCGCCATACACAGACTCCATGATTAGATAATCAACATTAGGAACTTTTTCAGTATCTGGCAAAAGTGGAGAAGGGCTATTCCCTAGATCTCCAGTGAAAAGAATCTTTTTGCCTTTATATACAAATAAAATCATAGCTGAGCCGAGAATGTGCCCAGCATTATAAAATGATACTTCTAACTCCGGAGTGATTTGTAAATTCTCATGATAGTCAAAGCCCTGCCACAAGGAAAGAGAAGTTTTTATATTCTCAGCTGAATATACTTCGTCTAATTTGAGTTCAGTATTTTTGGATAATATTCCAGCGGTATCTTCGAGCATAGGCAGAGCTAGAGATTTGGTAGGTACGGTAGAATATATTTTCCCCACAAAACCTTCATGGATTAGTTTTGGCACTCTACCTAAATGATCTATATGAGCATGAGTTATAAAAAGTATATCTATGGTTTTCGCATCATAGATAAAAGGATCCCAGTTTGTATCGTCAGCGATCTTGTTACCTTGAGTAAGTCCACAATCTATCAAGATTTTTTTGCCATCTATTTCCAATAAAAAATTGGCTCCAGTTACTGAGCCGGTTCCTCCACAAAAAGTTATCTTTACATTATTCTGCATAACCTTTATTCTACCTTATTTTTGTTCTTTGGCATAATTTGATTAAAGAAATACAAAATAGCAAAAAGGCCACCAGATAAATCAAAAAATATGTCAGAGATAGTATCAAGAAGATCGAAAGGATTGCTGGCAATGTGATTTATAAAATATAATTCAAAAATCTCCCAAGCTATGCCTATAACTAAAACACCTAGAAGAATTTTCAGGACTATATTGAATGAAATAGAGCTGAGAGAATCGCTAAAGCTATCGCTAATGCGAGAAAAAAACCAAATAGAAGCGAGTCCTGCCCATAAACCACCCAAGAAATGCATGATTATATCAAAATACCATATAGCCGAATACCAATAAAACTTTCCAGCCAAATAATTTAATATAAAAATAAAAAAGATAAGCGAAGCTATTCGAATTAATAATTTTTTTCTATCCATTTTAGTATTATATCCCAATTTGTAAGAAAAAACCCCGTATACCGGGGGTGCTTCTTAGGACTATTTCAGAAATATTACCATAGCTTAAAGCTAAGTGGGTGTCAGATGCGAGAGACCAAGGTCTAACCCAATCGAGACTCCCATAAATTATTGTTCTAGGTAATAATCAGAAATAACCCTACTAAAATTGTAACAAACCTTAAAACATATGCAACTAGACAGAACTAGTTTTTTGTATCTAAATTATCTCAAAAAAAATTAATCTAAAAACGCATACTGTACCAATCAAGCCCGTATTTCTTTTCTATCAAAACTCTCTCACCATCACCGATGCTTGTATGATTTTCTAAATTCAAAATTTTTATAGCCTCTTGCACATGTTCGTGACTAGTCCCCTCGATCTCGAGATATGCTGGCATGCCCGGATATTGATCTAAGTCAAAATTCCAATCCTTGAGTGTAAAAGAAATTCTATCTTTCTCTTGATGAGCATAATTTTCAAGTCCAATATTTTTTAAAAGTTTCCCGGCCATCACTGCATCAGAAACATTTATATTCACTTCATCCGAATGTCGAGTATTGCCTACTATCTTCGGTAAAGATTTCCAACTCACCTCACTCTTGCCGTCGGTTGTGGTCCGCACACGAAGATACCAAGGATGTTCGGTATGGCTATCCCCTTTGGACAATACCAATCAACAACAAGGCGAGTGTCTTGAGTCTCTTTTGCCCCTAAGTCTTTTAACTTTACTTTTATTTCTTCTACATTAACCTCCAAAACTTTTGTTTCAATTTCTTGCATAAAATTAATCTTTATTATCCCAAATAATATCTTGCACGCTTTTTCCATCCAGAACTCCAGAGAAAGCATCCAGAAAATTTAATAATTCTTTTTTAGTGATTTCATCTTTTGCTTCTAGTGCTCTAGCCTTTAAAGCTTCCACCGTCTCCTCGATATCCTTTGGAGTAACTTTATCTAAAGTCATTTTGTAATAGATGCATTCTATGAGATCAGCAAAACGTGATATGATAGCTTCATCGGAAGTTACTTCTTCACGCTCTAAAGAATTTAATTCCAAAAACTTTTCTGGCTTATTAAAAAATCTACTCAAAAATAGAACATTTTCTTTTTCAAATTCCTTAGCTTTCTGTCTTGCAACTTTATGTGCTCGGCCGTAATGAAAAGAGACATCTCCACCAAATAATTCCCCAACATCATGCACCATTGATATTTCTAAAACTTTCAATATATCTAAATTCGCTCCTTTTTCTTTCAGAGATAGAGCTATTTGCCAGGCAATGAATGTCACCAGATAATGATGCTCAGCCAAATTACTTAAATCATTCTGCTTAATCCCTGCCACTACGTAGCCGTATTGAGGCATCGAACGAGTCAACTGCATTATTTTAAAAAGATTTGTTAGGTTTTCCATAAAATTTATTTCCAATTCAACTTCTCATAAAGCATAATATCATACTTACCATCAAAAACCCTCCAGCCAGAGCCTTAGACTCTGTCTGGTAAATTATCTTCTTCTAATAGCGAAAGTTTACCTCTTTCTTGTCTTACAATATCCACCATCTCATCACAATGTTTTTTAAAACTTTTGGGTCCATCAAAAATCACTAAAAATTTTTTACCTTCTATCTTTGAGATAATTTTGAAATTATTATTCTCATACTCATAATCACCAGCTAAAATAAAACTCATCTTTTTTTTGGGAATACTATGAACTTGATAATTTTTATTTACATACCCGAGGATTTTATTGAAGTAATTTTCGCTACTCATGTGATGTGATTTAAAAGTACCTTGAAAAAGAGAACCCGTTCGAGAATGTTTCACATTAAAAAAATAAGTGTATCCTCCTTGGAGTTTTTGCATAAACTTAGATATTCCACCATCTGCTAGTTGTTTTAACACAAAATGAAAATGATTTGGATTAATACAATACGCAACGATCGCAACCAATGGCTCAAAAGACAACATAGCCAGTGCCTTAGACTCTGTTTTATTCTTTCTCGCATCTCTTATGCTTCCTATTGTTTCAATTTTATTAAATTCGTAAATACTCTCAACAAAACGGTATAAATCATTATTATCATTAAAAATATCCCTTTTATCTACGCCACGATTATATACGTGATAATATTCACCTGTTACTATTGGTTGTTTTCTCATTAGTTAAGTATAGCATAATATAGACAGAGTCTAAGGCACTGGCTGTTAATTTAATTGGTATTCCCACCCTGGTTGCCATGATTTTGTCTTACGCCAATCTTTTGCTAAAGCTTCTTCCCATGTATAACCTTTTAATAATACATCGAGAGAAAGCTGTGGAGCTTTGTGAGCTACGATGGCTATATGTTTTCCATCATAATTCTTTTTTAGAAATTCCAGAAAGTCCGCCATGCGAGCTTTTACATCTTCATAACTCTCCCCGTCGGGGAATTTATTATAGATACATTCGTCTTCGCACAACGGTTCGACAACAGCATTTGGTGAGGCGTTTAATTTTCCGTAATTACATTCGCGAAGTCGAGCATCAAGAATAATCGGATATATTCCTTCGAAAACAAAATGTGCAGAATCTACTGCTCTCTTTAAATCCGAACAAAAAACCACATCAAAAACTTCATCTTCTACCTGTTCCCGTAATTCTTTGGATTGCTGTACTCCCAGCTCCGAAAGTTCCACATCATACCAGCCTGAAGAAATATGTTTCTCATTATCCGTAGTAGTCCCATGTACAAAATAAGTTATTTTAATAGACATAATTTTATCTTCCATTCAACTTCTCATAAAGCATAATATCATATTTCCCATCTATAATCTGATCTTCTCTTGGAATTCCGACTGTCTCTAAAAAATCCAACAATTCTTCTTGAATTTTAGCTCTAGCTTCCCTGCTTTCTTCGGTAACTATTTTTTCGGCTTCAATAAATTCACCTAGATTTTCGACAGTATCTAATACTATTTCCATATCTTTAAAATTTGTTTTAATTCTTCGCTTCTCTACGATTGGCATTTTGTTCCATTTCATGAGTTCTAGGATTTCAATCATCATCTTGCCATCCCCAATTTCCATTTCCCTTTCAATAGAATCTTGATGATTAGACTGAGAAATTTTTAAAGTAAAAATATATTTATCATTTTGTTTTCGCACTCGTAAAGCTGGGCTTCCCAAAGGACTTCTCGGCAGAAATGTTCCTTTGGGTGTAAAGACGTGGTCAGCCTGATGAAGCTCCGGCCCAAACTTACAACCCAAAGATTCTAGCTTGGCTACAACTGTTTCTCGATCTTTTAGTTTTGATTTAATTTCAACTTCGTACATACAGATATTATAACTTAAAACGCCCCGCTTTATGCGGGACGTTTTTTAAATTACTTTTTGTGAGACTTTTTTACTTGAGTAAATTTTTCGTGAGTAGTTTCGTAGTCAAAAAGTTCTGACTCAGCAAACCAGTGAGCTATCTCGGATTTAGCTTCTTCAACATCTCCGGAAGCATGCATTAGATTTGGTATCCCTATCTCATTTACATCTGCGTGAGCAAAACTCATGTGAGAGTAGTCTCCTCGAACAGTGCCTGGAAGGGCGCTCTTTGGTTCTGTAGATCCCACCATCTTGCGCACGAGAGCAACCGCCTCTATACCTTCCAAGATAAAAGCAATGACTGGACCAGCGTTCATCATTTCGAGAGTTACATCAAAGGCTTTTTGTCCACGACGAGAAACCATTTTACCTATATTTTCATAATGATGGAAATAATGATTTTGGTCAGGTTGGAGCATTTTAGCAGCGACTATCTTGAGTCCTACTTTTTCAAAACGAGCCAATATCTCTCCGACGATACCTCTCTGAACAGCATCTGGCTTAAAAATTATCAATGTCTTTTCTTGTGTCATATGAATTCAAAATTAATATTATAATATCCTTATCCTATCAGAAAAAAGCCTTTTTGCAAAATCTATTTCTTTATCATACCCTCAAAAGTTATAGCAGAATAGTCATTAATATTGAAACCATATTTTTTATAAACACTACCTGCACTACCTATAATTCCTAAATTTGGATCAAAACCGATTTCTATCGCAGCAATTTTTGTTTTTTCATATGAACTAGATTCAATTTCTAAATACGTGGGAATAAATGGCCAGAAATCTATATCGAAAACTACATCTCCTTTAGAGTATCGTATTCTTTTATTTTTTTCTGTTTTATTCAAAATGAGCCCCATAGCATTTATAAGCTCACAAGTCTTTTCATAATCATCTACTATTACCTCTATCTCATTCATACCTGTATTTTTTACAGTACCATCTTCTAATTTTTCTTTTATACTTTTTTTATAAGTTAAAGTAGTTTCTTTGCCATCAGTACGGACTCTGATCCATCCATCTTCACTACCTACATGATTTTCATTAAAATAAAAAATCTTTCTAAGATAGTCAAACTCCCCCACTTTTTCTGCGCCTATTTCCACAAGCTTCTTTTCTAAAGCAGGCACATCCACCTCTAAAAATTTTATCTCAAATTCTTCCATAAATTACTCCATCGTCTGATACTTCGCCATGATTTCGGCTTCGACTTCGGCTCGATCACGACCATATTTTACATACGAAAGTTCTTTGAGATTATCTACTATTTCGGGATTACCCTTTTCTGGAGCGATGGTCGCAATATTAAACGGCTTAGTCGGTTGACCTTTGATCAGCATACTCATATAAGCATTGAAATTGTCTAATTTAGTAATATCAGAAGCAGTAAATTGAGGTTTAAATTTTGGCTCGAGAAAAGTCGCATCTTCGGTCCCAACACGAAATACTGCGATCGAGCCGACATTTCCAAAAACTGCATTTTTAATATTGTCTTCAAGCTGAGAGATGTATTGATGAGCAATATTAAGCGAAAGTCTATATTTGCGTGCTTCAGATAAAATAGAAGCGATAGAATCAGTGGTAACGTTTTGAAACTCGTCGATATATAAATAGAAATCATTCATATGTTTCCCAAACATATCAACGCGAGAAAGCGCCGCCATCTGGATCTTGCCGACAAGGACTAAGCCGATCAAGTTCGCATTGATATCCCCGAGACGACCCTTGGAAAGATTTACCAAAAGAATTTTCTTTTCGTCCATTATTTTTCTAAAATTAAAAACAGAATTTTGCTGGAGAACAACCGGACGCATGATGTCATTGCTGATAAAGTTATCGAACTTTGAAGAAATGTATGGCACGAAGTTGGCGAGACTTTGATCCCCTGTCGTCTGTTCGGCTGAAACCCAAAATTGTTTAATGATCGGATTCTTGCATTTCTGGAGTTTCATATCACGAAATTCTTTATCAGCGAGAACTCGAGTGATCTCGAGCAATGTCGAGCCAGATTCTGGATCTTCCATCACCAAGAAAGCACTATTTCTGAAATATTGTTCAAACATAGCTCCACCTCCGGCTTTCATATCAAAAAGTTTATTAAAAATACCCATGAGTTCATTGACCACAAAAGTCTTTTGTTCTGGATATCTTAGATCATACTCGAGCATATTCAGCCCCATAGGACGCGCAGTATATGCTGGATCAAAGTATATGACATCATCGATACGCTCTTTTGGAATACGAGAAAGGATGGTTTGAATATCTGTCCCGTGTGGATCTATATAACAACATCCATCTCCATTTTTAATATCTTGAGTTATCATATTCAACATTATATTTGTTTTACCAGTACCAGTCTGACCAATAACATAAAAATGTCGCATACGGTCTTCACGAGCGAGTTTTACTTCTGTTTTTTTACCTCGATAATCATTTATGCCAAGAGTTACTCCATCGTGGCCCATCTCAAGTGGTGCCGGAGCGATGCCAGCCTTTGCTTCTTTGAGTTGGGGCTGGCTACCTATGCCTACTGGAAAATGAAAAACTGAAGAAAGTTCTTTCAAATTCATCGGCAATATTTTATCAGGTGAAAAAGAACGATATGAGAAATCATGAAAAAACTTTTTCAAATTGCTACCATGAGCTTGTTCGAAAAAGAAAGAATTGCTAGCAGGTTCAGAAAATTGATGAAAAGAAGATTCCAGTTCTTTCAAGATCTCTTCTGCTCG
The DNA here is from genome assembly GCA_943354905.1 of Candidatus Nomurabacteria bacterium. Classification (GTDB taxonomy): domain Bacteria; phylum Patescibacteriota; class Minisyncoccia; order Phycocordibacterales; family UBA9973; genus UBA9973. The sequence continues at coordinate 12,048 of CALRDL010000002.1, read as the reverse complement.
AGATTTTGTTTCGGCTGAAGCCACCACCCGAATATTTGCCTTCATGATCGTGCTCTTTGTCTTATTACCTATTTTCTCCACTGCTCCTTCGTCTACAGCTCTCCTGCCCTTCATATTTCGTTCCTTATTTTCTTCTGGTGCTTTTTTTGTTCCAAATATGAATTCTTTGCCTATCTTCATAAAAGCACTATTGAATTTATAAAAATTATCAGAAGCATTTTTTACAGAAAGTCCATCCTTTACATCATCTAAAATTTTGTGAAATTCATTTATAAACTGATCTCCAGCAGGAGCTATCACGAGCTGAATCCCCGCACCCTCACCTTTGGTTTTTAATTTAGAAAAAACATTTAAGATAGTGTTCATCGGATCGTGTTCGATGTTGTCATAAGTCTTGATCGGCATAACTCCTCGTTCAGCAAAAGATGCATAAGCACCCACGGATGCGCCTTGCTCGTTGAAGATGTTGTAGTCATCCGGAACTTCGCTAACTTTGGCATTGTGATAAAATGCTAAAATCTGTTTTTCAAAAAGGGTGATGTGTTTGTTTGGAATACTAGCGTAGATTATGACTTCATCACTCTCATCGCTCAGGGCAATCTCGAGTGTAAAATAATTTTCTTCTTTGTTATTTTTGCCTTGCGAAATAGAATGCATTCCTGCATAAAATTGTTCCATTGCCCCGATAAATTCTTTAAAACCTTTCGACTTGTCTATTTCATCCGTAGGCGGTGGAAGAGTGATCTCAAACAAAGTCATATTTAAAGATTTGTACATTGGTGTCCCTTCTTTAAATTGAAAATTTATTTGCCCTGTTTTTAAATATTGAATAAGTATTCTATGAAAATCATCTTCTATATGAGGACTATCCATATTTTCTACAACCGACAAAGCATTCTTTATGCCCTTCGTAATGACTAGCCCTAAAAGCTCTTCCATAATAATGTCATGACTCTCGGGCTTGAGAGCTAACACTATACCTTCTGTTTGTTTCGAGTCAAGTCTATGACTCTCCTCGATTACATTTTCTATCGGAGCATCTTTGTATTCTTCAATCACATCTATGGTAGCGTTGTCTTTAGCGTGTTCTATATGCCCTATCTTGATGAGTTCTTCTTCACGCTTGGCGACATGGGCACGCAGATAATCCAGCTCCTCTTCAGGAGTCTTAAACTTAGGCATATCTTTTAAAAAAGATTTATCCATCTAAGATATTGTAGCATGGGTGAGGGATTTCTATCTAATTTTTTAAAATCTTTAATGATATCAGGATGTCGAATAATTTCCATAAACACTAGATATTAGCCATTTCTCAAATCTTCAATCGAATGAAATTTCATATTTTATATCTTCGTCAAAATCTCCACCTCTCCTTCTCTAATCAAAATAGTGTGGCTAAAAAGTATTCAAATTTATTCATATAATTGTGGATGCGTGCCGATTTCTAAAAAAATCACCCCATCTTCTTGCTCTATGTATAAAGCTCTGCAATCCCCTGTTATATTTATACTCCATTGCCCTCTCCGTTTACCTTTTAGTGGATGAATATTTAATAATGGATTATTGATATTGAGGGAGAAAATTTCAAGTCTAATGTAAAACTTTTCTTTAACAAATTTTGGTAATTTCGCAAACATCTTATCAAAACTTTTATGAAAATTGATCTTCATTTAATTTTATAGACTTTTCAGATGTGCTATAGCATCTTTTGCTGTATAAAAAGATTTAGAAAGATTTTTTCCCTTATCTATTTCTTTAATTATTTTATCTAAACGCTTTCTTGTAGCAATATTTAAAGTCAAAGGTTCAGCGAAAACAACTTTCTTATTAAGAACAAATTCTCTTAAAGAATTATTTACTATTGCAGAAATAGAAATACCTAACCTTTCAGCAAGGTTTTGTGCTTGATTTTTTAAATCTGCATCTGTCCGAATTGTAATCATTGTATTCATAATACCCAGTATATACAATGTAAAAACTTTGTCAAACTAAATTTAACAAAAATGTGGTATTATGTTTGTATTATTTTGTGGGAGAGCGTAAGTTCTGTTATAAAACTATTTATCATTAAAAAATTTATGAACAGATTTATCAGACTCTTGAGTTAATAACGCTAAGTTCATCACTTCTCTGACTCCAACATTTCCCATTCCACAAACTCTTAAAATAGCTTCCTGTACCTCTTCAGGAACATCATCTTCTTCTAAGCATTTAGTTAATTCTTTAGACATCTCATCGAGAACAACAACATCACTTCTTTTAGTTTTAAAATTTAAAGAAATATGCAATTCTTGTGAAGCCTTGCGTACCCAAACCATTGCCCTTAATGTAGCGTCTCGCTCAAAGATACTTCTTGGCAACTCATAAGATATCAATGAAACTAAACTTTCTTTAATTTCATGTTCTTTTAAAAAATCTGTAAACTTTATATTTTCACTTTCACATCCTATATGGTCATCTTCTGTTAAAGAACCATCTATATTTCTTTGACAATATCTATTATACTCAACTGAGTATTGCATAAGTTCATTCAAGAATTCATCAGCCATAGGAATTGCAACTCGTTTCTCTCGCGCCAACAAAACAGCTGGTGCAAAATTTTCAATATCTAAAAATTTTCCATGCCTGCATGCATTTTTAAATATATCTTCTTTGTACTGAACAGCATGACCAATTTCATGAAAGGCAATATATAAATCAATCAAGGTTTTAAATTCAGGAATAAATACTTCATCAGTTGTATGTTCATAACGGTAATCATCATCAGTAAAAAAAACTTTAGTTGCTTCAGATTTTTTACATAAAGCAAAAATATCAACTGACTTAGCTCCCTCGAAAGACATCCTCAACACTCTTTTCAAGACCTTGCAATTTCTGCCTTGTAAAGACTCAGGCAAAGTTTCATTAATGAATGTTACTTTAATATTACATCGGACGCCGCCCTCAACATCTCTTAACTCATAAATAAATTCCTGTTCTTTATTTTCCAAATTACTACTATTTTTAGATAACACTGGAGCTGTATCTGGTAAAAAATTTTCCATATACTATTTTAATTAAAAGAAATTTTAATCACTGATTTTATAGTTTTTTGTAGCATAAATTTCTTTATATAATATTACCACTAAATCAAACTTTTGTTAATATCTGGGCCTCGCTTTCAGTGATAAGTATAGTGTGTTCAAAGTGCGCGCTTCTTTTGCCGTCAGCTGTACGGAAAGTCCATTCGTCGTCATCGATGGTGACATTCTTCGTGCCGTTGTTTAACATTGGTTCGAGAGCGACTACCATTCCGGGAACGAGTTTTTCGCCTTTACCTTTTTTCCCAAAATTCGGAATATATGGATCTTCGTGAATATATTTCCCCACTCCATGCCCAGCCAAAACTTCAACAATCCCATATTGCTGATTTTTATTTTTATCTGGTCGAGAATGTACAAATTGTTCGATGGCATAACCGATATCCCCTGTTGTATTTCCAGCTATAGCCGACTCGATCCCGACATACAAAGCTCTCTCGGTAACTTCTAATAATTTCTCTGATCCTGAAGAAATATTCCCGACAGGAACAGTGATCGCACTATCTGTAAACAACCCTCTGTGTTTAATCCCTAAATCCAGTGAAACAATATCCCCTTCTTTTAAAATTTTATTTTTATTTGGAATCCCATGAACGACTTCATCATTTACAGATACGCAAAGCGACGCCGGAAATGGAGACTTAGCTCCACTGGGACGATAATTCAAAAAAGCTGGCTCGTCTCCACCATCACGAATTAATTTCTCTGCATAAAGGTCGAGTTCTTTAGTAGAAATTCCAGAAGCAACTTTGGCTTTCAATTTTTGAAGCACAGTCGCCAACCTCCTCCCCCCTTCGCGAAGGATTTCTATTTCTTCTTTTGTTTTTATGATAATCATAAAATTTTAAAACTTACGAAATTATTGTTCCCTCAAACTTTTCGCCGTTTAGATAATTCTTGAGATTGTCGAGTGGCTTGCCGTTCATTATCATCACACTTATCCCCTCTTTTTGAGCAAGCTCGGATGCTATTGGGTCGAACGGAGAATTTAATCCGGATGTCCATTCTTTAGGAATAATTTTTCTATAATCAGCCCATGAAATATTCTCTAGTTTTTTAGCATTTGGATTTATTCTGGGATCAGCATCGTAAACATGGTCTACGTTGGAAAGATTAATTAATTTCTTTGCACCAACTGTTTGTGCCGCCCAAACAGTATCCATATCAGAGCTCCATCCCGGTTGATGAGCAGAACCCACTAACACTGGTTTATTAAAAATAATAGGATTTCTTAAGTCTGAAACTACTACGTCGTGAGCATATTCTCCAAAAATCACTCTTAAAAGTTCGGCATTTAATTTCAGAGATGCAATACCGATCCAATCCAGATCTATATCCTTTGGTTCAGTTAAAATTTTCGCAACTGCCTGATATTTGCGAGCTATTTTCCCTCCTCCACAAATAATCACAAACTTTTTACCTTTGGCTACGTGCGAAAGAATTAAGGATTTAAATTCACGCAAAAAATCTACATCTATTTCTTCTGGAATTATCATAGACCCTCCAAGCGAAATTATAATTGTTTCTTCCATAAAATTAATTAAATACTAAAGCTTTAATAATATCTTCGTGGACTTTTTCTATACTTTGTTCTCCGTTGATTTCAATAAAATTATATTCAGACCTATTTCGAAAATGATCGACAGACGGAATAACATCTTTTTCATACCAATCGAGTCTATTTTGGATTTTTTCCGGCGTATCATCGGCTCGCTTTCGCTCCATCATCCTTGTATAAGACCAATCTTTGGAAACATTCATCAAAATGATATTTGGGTTATCAATTTTATAAAAATCAAAAAGAGAATCTAGAGCTACTGATTCTTCTTTTCTGCGACAAACTCCATCAAATATCATATCTTGATTTCCAGTAAATTTTTGAACAATAATCCCTGTCCATATCCATATAGGCAAAAAAACTGGGATAAGAAATCCGTTGGATAGGATATTATTTACATTTTTACCTAATAAGTTGTCTTGCTTTGTGATTTCTCGAAAAGTACTACCTGTTTCGACATAGATCACTTCTCGACCTTGAGATTCAAAATACTTGGCCAAGAGTTTGGCCTGAGTACCTTTCCCACAACCAGATCGTCCAAAAAATACAACGGCTCGTGAATTCATATTGATAGAATAACCGATTTTAAGCCAAAAATCAACTTAGTATTCCCAGATCAAGACTTGCGCGTCGATTTTTTTCATTTTATAATACCAAGCCAAATTTCTTTATTTCTTTAACGAAAGGTGTTTCATTGTTTAAAAAACTCTCAAGGGAAACAGGGTGTGGTTCGATTCGAGTATCGAAGTTCCAAGTCAATTTACCTAAATCTACTTGGGTTTTATGTTCATCTTCATCTTTTAAATCTTTTATGATCACAGCTACATCTATGTCACTTCCCTTACGGAATAAATTTTTAGCATAAGATCCAAATAAAATAATCCGGTTAAAATCTATACCATTTTCTTTTATTAGTTTACCATAATTGGTTACTAATTCTTGTATTTCTATTGGTACATTTTTTTTATCCATAATCTAAATTCTTTTGCGTAATTAATATATTCTTCTGCATACTCTTTAGTTGCTTTTTTATAAAAAGTTCTCTTATAGTCATCATACCTTGTCCTAATATTAAAGGTATTAATTTCTGTTAGTTGCGACAACTGATCATTATTCAGGTCAATTCTTGCGAGGCTTATCAAATTTAAAAGATTGTGGTCAAAAGGTGTTTCTCCGTCATTTTTAACAATTAAACCTTTCAAATACTTTTCAAGAGAAATATGAATATAAAAAAGAGATGCCATATAGCGACTACTATTAAACAAACCCATGGCCGTTTCCCAATCATCTTCAGCTGTGTCAATCCAATATTTAATTAAATCTTCTTTTGACATACCAGAACTATACCACAAGAATTAAGTAAATTCTAGTATTCCCTCATCGATACCTGCGCATCGATTTTCTTCATGAGGTCGAGAACTACGGAGACAACGATGAGCATTGAAGTCCCTCCTAGAGCCAAGGATGCGATGCCTGTGATGTGTTGCATGATGATAGGCAAGACTGCTATAAAACCTAAAAACGTTGCTCCGAGGAGAGTAATACGAGTCAAAACTTTAGAGATGTATTCTGATGTAGAAGCTCCTGGACGAACACCCGGGATAAATGCTCCATTCTTCTGCAAGTTTGTAGACAAAGCTTCTGGATCGAAAGTAACTGCGGTATAGAAGTAAGTAAAAAGAAAAACAAAAATAAAATAAAGTACCGCATAAAGAACGCTCGTCTGAGTGAAAGACAAGAGAATTTCTGAAATCTTTGCAAGTATCGGCTGGCTAAAACGTGCTAAGAACGTTCCGATCATTTGAGGAAATAAAAGAATAGACAAAGCAAAGATTATAGGAATAACTCCAGCTTGGTTGATACGAAGTGGCAAGTATGTCGAACCTCCACCATACATTTTCATACCTCGAACACGTTTGGCATAAGTCACCGGGATGGGTCGCTCGGCTTCAGTTGCCAATACAATACCGGCGATAACAAGCACCGCTGAAACTGCAAACATAGCATAAAGAGGAATTTGAGATTGATCAAAAGTAAACCAAAGTTGGCTAACTTGGGTCGGCAGACTAGAGACTATACCAGCAAAAATAATTAGAGAAACTCCGTTACCAATACCGAATTCAGACAAAAGTTCTCCAAGCCACATTAGCAAGACTGAACCAGCGATGACTATGACTAAATTTACAATCCGATCAAAAGAAGTCAAATTTATCAAAATACCTTGACTCTCTAGAATCGCGAGCAAACTAAAACCTTGAATAGCAGCCAGAGGAATAGTTAATAATCTAGAATATTGAGTAAATCTTTTTCTACCAGCTTCTCCTTCTTCATGATATAGCTTCTTGAGTGCAGGAACCATGATGGTGAGAAGTTGCATTATGATCGAACCTGTAATATATGGTCCTACTCCGAGCATGATGATAGATAGATTTGTCAAACCACCCCCAGAAAACATATTTAAAATACCTAAGAATTGATTTTCAGAAATAAATCGAGTCAGAGCAATAGTATCCACACCGGGTATAGGAATATTTGCAAGTAATCTAAACAAGACCAAGGCAAAAAATACAAACAGAACTTTATTTCGCAGAGTTTTGTCTGTCCATATTAATTTTATTTTGTTCCAAAAATTTTGCATGGATTTCTTTACCCCCTCCTTACTCCTCCCCCTATGTAGGGGGAGGCTGGGTAGGGGTACTATCTAATTATAATCTTCTTTCCTTTTACACCTAGACGCTTTCGGACTTCAGAGAATTTCTCACCCTTCACCACTTTTTCACTCGGAACTATAAAAGCTCTCTGTATAGATTTAAATTGATATCCACGATTCTTTGGCAACTTCTTTATAATATCACGAAGTTCAGGGCGACGCTTGTTACCTGCACGAGCTGTCTGACCCTTGCCTCCACGACCGGAAGTCTTGGCGTGTTTACCACCACGACCTACGAGTCTATCTTTTTTATTCTTATGAGTTCTTTTTAAATTATGTATTTGCATTTTATTAATTACGAATTACGATTTATCAATTACGAATTATGGTTGAATATTTTCTTTAGTGACTTTCAATAAATCTGTGGGAATGGGAACATCCACTGGAAGAGAAGTTGATTCTACTGTCTTGGTATATTTTGAAGAAATATCTGAGAGAGCTGAGATGACTGCTTTGGCATTGTTTAATTTATTTTTACTATTGGATATGATTTTACCAGTCACGTCTTTTATTCCAGAAAGGTTTATGATATCACGGATCACAGATCCAGCTACGAGTCCTCGCCCTTTGTTTGGCATTAAGACAATTTTAGAACTCGAAAATTTGGCAGAAAGATTGTGGGGTAAAGACATAGTCTTGGTGAGTTTGAGTTTGATCATGTTCTTCTTTGCATTTCGAAGAGCTTTGTTTATAGCCAGAGCAGTATCTCCCGCTTTACCTAGGCCCAAACCTATAGCCCCTTTCTTATCTCCAGCAATCAGAGCAACACTAAAAGAAAATCTGCGCCCCCCAGCAACAACTCTAGTAACACGACGAATGTTTAGTATCTTTTGATCAAATTCAGGTTTGACTCTGTCAAAAGAACCACTGCGTCTACCTGTGTTTCTCTTACCGGTTGTATTTTCTTTTTCTTTTCCTTTTTCCATATAATTTTATTTACAAGTTTTATAACTTTTTACTTTATAACTTCTAAAACTTCAAGCCTCCGGCTCTGGCTTCATCGGCGACCATCTTTATTCTCCCTGTATATTTAAAACCATTACGGTCAAAAACAACTTGGTCTATCTTGGCTCCCTTACAGATCTCAGCTATCTTGACCCCGACAGCTTTCGCTCTCTCTGTCTTAGTACCTTTTAAAATCTTAATATCACTAGCCTGAACGATAGTCTTGCCAGTCATATCATTTATAACTTGAGCATAAATAAATTTATTAGAACGAAAAATAGAGAGACGAGGACGTATTTCTGTGCCGACTATTTTTGTTCGGATTTTTTTCTTTAATCTTATTCTTTTGTCTGTTTTGTTTTGCATGTTTTTGTTCCCTAGGTCGGACTTGTGGCTAGCCACAAGTCCGACCTAGGGTCTTATTATACTGTCTTCTTGCCTTGTTTGCGTCTGATAACCTCACCTTCATATCTCATACCCTTTCCTTTGTATGGTTCAGGTTTTTTTAAGGCACGAACAGCCGCAGTAAAACTTCCAACTAATTCTTTATCTATCCCAGAGATAGTGATGTTGTTTTTTTCAGCCGTAGCGGTGATACCTTCTGGGATTTTTACAATGACTGGATGAGAGAAACCTAGCGCAAAATTAAATTCTTTATGCTCACCGTTTTGCTTGACTTCGGATTTGAACCCGACTCCTTCTAGGATTAATTTCTTTTGATACGGAGTGACGACACCTTGTATCATATTCTTGATATGTGAGGCATAAGTCCCCCAAAGAGATTTAGAAAATTTATCATTTCTTTTTATATTCAAATCTATAACCTTGTCCCCCATAGTGATAGTGACATCATCACGAAAATCTTTCTTGAGAGTTCCCTTAGGACCAACAACAGTAAGAGTAGGTCCTTCGAGACTTACTTTCACTCCTTCTGGTATTTGTATTGTTTGTTTTCCTATTCTTGACATATAATTTTTGTTCCCTATGTCGGACTTGTGGCTAGCCACAAGTCCGACATAGGGTCTACTATTACCAAACTCTAAACAAAGCTTCACCCCCAACTTGTTCTTTGCGCGCATCTTTACCTGATAAAATCCCTTTTGGTGTTGAAAGCACTAACAAACCGGAACCATTTCGAACTCGGTGAATATCTTTTACTCCAAAATAAACACGGCGGGATTGTTTGGAAATTCTCTCTACTTCTGAAATTTTTGGTTTTTTATCTACATAAACCAGAACAACTTCGAGCACTGATTGCTCTTTTAATGTTTTCTTTGAAATATTACTGACGTATCCTTCTTTTTTTAAACATTCCAAAATAGCTTGCTTCATCTTTGAATATGGCAAAACTACGGACTCTTTGCCCACCTTGCTTCCATTCTTGATAACTATTAACATGTTTGAAATTGAATCCATTTGATTAAATTGCGAATTTTTAATTACGGATTACGAATTGATTATTAATTTGAAATTCTTAATTCGTAATTGTTAATTTAAATCGTCTACCAAGACGATTTCCTTACACCCGGAAGCATTCCTTCATTTGCTAATTCTCTGAAACAAATACGACATATCCCGAAATCTCTCATAAAAGCGTTTCCTCTTCCGCATCGAAAACATCGATTTTTCTGTCGAGTACTAAACTTGGGTGTTTTTTTACTTCTTGCTATAACTGATGTTTTTGCCATATATAAAATCGCCTATAATAAAATAGATGATATCGTGTATTTTTTCTTAAGATAATCTTACCTTAATCTCTTCTGAAAGGAGAGGAGGAAAGAAAGTCTTAAGGAGAAATACAGATCTATCTATTTGTAGACTCTTTTATACTAGCAAGTATTGCAAAAATAGTCAAATTTACCAACATGTACCTCCAGGAGAAGAAATTTTGCGAGACCAAATACTAGTACCATCAACAATACAAGGATTTGGGCCGCTGTCTCTAGTAGAATCTATAAAAGATGGTTGTGTAGCATAACTAAAACCAACATCTATTATATTATGATCAAGAAGCGCATAATCAGTTCCGTTCGAAAGATACAAGTAACAACTAGTATTGCCTGCTTTATTCATAGCAGGATCAGCCGGAAAGTAGGGCAAGTATGTCGGTGTGAGGCCGGGGATTACATTTGCAGGAGCAAGGCCTCCCCAGGCATTGCATTCACTTCTCCATCCCCATCCTGAATTGGGAAAAAAACCATTATCATGGTAGTACATTTCGAGCGCATTTTGAATTTGCCTCATATCAGAAAGACGTTTTGCATCTCGCGCTTTGCTGCGTGCAGAGTTTAAGCTTGCTAGCACCACTGAAGATAAAATACCAATAATGGCAACCACGACTAAAAGTTCAATTAAGGTAAACCCTCTATTATATTTATTTTTTTTATTTAAAATCATCTGAGTTCTGGATGGTCTTATTTAGTGACTCATTTATTAAATCATTTTGTGGTGGTACATTTTTATTCCCCCCGCTAAAAAATAAAAATGCTGATAAAACACCTGTCAAGAATACAAAAACCAACAAAACATATTCAGCTTGCCTTTTGTCTTTAATATATCCATGAGAATATCTGATTACCAAATCCGCCATTCTGGAAGATTTTTCTGGCTTTGTATCTTGAGCTATCTTTCTAGCTTCATCGGCTCCATCTTTTAGCTCAAACTCTTCTAGAGCTTTTTGTATTTCTTCATCATTTTGGATGTTTATCCCTTCGCTCATAAAAATATTATACACCAATAAGAAAATTAAACAAGCTAATGTACAGTTAACCATATGAGGTGACACTTTGATAGAATTGGGGTGACAAAGGTTAACTATTAATATTTTAAAGGGCGAAAGCTTAAAAGCATATATGGCAAACAAAAATCAAAGTGCAGTGTATGGAAGCAAAGTAAGAGCAAAATGGTACTTCTTGGTTGAAAAAGCTGGTAAAACGGTTGATGAAGTGTGTGATTTGTATTTGATTTCAAGAAAAACATATTACAAATGGAGAAAGAAAGATTTAGGAAATAGAACACATACTTCGAAGAAAGAACATCCAGAAACAAAAATTAAAGGAGAGATTAAAATATTTATTGTGGAACAAAAAATGAGAATTAATTATGGTCCATTAAAAATGAAATTATTAGTTAAAAGAAGATTCACTATTGATATTTCAACCACAGCTATTTACAAATTTTACAAGAAGAAAAATCTAATATTTCGTCCTCAAAAGAAAATGCAATACTATGCTCCAATTAAAGAGGCTGTAATACCAAAGGCTCCTGGTGATGTGGTGCAAATGGATGCCAAATATGTTTGGGAAGACAATATACGCAAATATCAAAGAACTTTTATGGATATTTACTCTGGAATGCAATTTGCTTCTGTAACAACCACCATGACAGCCGAAGATACCATTAACACATTTATTGAAGCAGAGAAATATTTTCCATTTAAAATTCTTGGAATTCAAACTGACAATGGAAGTGAAAATCGAGGAGATTTTCACAAGCATTTAGTAGAAAGAGGAATCGCTCATTACTTCATTCCAAAATCTTCACCTACGTGGGATGGAGCAGTGGAGAGAGCTCATGGAGTGATTGATCAAGAGTATTATTTAAATCCTAGAAGAACTTGGAAAACACTGCAAGAATATTTGCATTTCTACAATTATGAGAGAATCCATTTAGGAAAATATTTAAACGGAATGATACCGGTCGAAAAATTCAATTATTACTTATCCACAGTGTCACCCTTGAAGGTTAACTAAACA
>CALRDL010000001.1 GCA_943354905.1 Candidatus Nomurabacteria bacterium | reverse complement strand
AATCCATTAAATTTATATGGAAATGGTAAACAGGTTAGAGATGTTTTACACATTGATGATTTAATGAATGCTTTTGATTTAGCTTTTACAAATATTAAAAAAACAAAAGGTAAAGCGTATACTATTGGTGGCGGATTCAGATCAGCAATATCTATTCTGGAGTTTTTTGAAATTTTAGAAAATATTTCTGGAAAAAAGATTATTTATAAAATAAAACCTTGGCGTTTAGCAGATCAAAAAGTTTACATATCCGATATTTCATCAGCTAAAAGAGATTTTGGTTGGATTCCACAAATTACACCAGAAGAAGGAATAAAAACTATGTATGAGTGGATTTTGCAAAATAAACATCTTATAAGTAAGTCTGGTGTTTTTAAAAATCTTAAAACAAAAATATGAAAATATGTATATACGCCCACAGTTTCCCTCCCATTATTGGTGGTGCCCAAACTTATCAATACAATTTAGCTCTTGGATTGGCTAAATTGGGGCATAAAGTTTTGGTTTTAACAGGAGAGATTCCTGACTCTTTAAAACCAAAAATTAAAGATCATGAGTCACCTTATTTTAAAGTTTTCAGAATGCCTCTTTTTCGAGAAGCAATAAAAATGAAAGCCCCTTTTAGGGATTTATTAATGGAATCATTTAAAATTTTAAGAAAATTTGATCCCGATATTATTTATTCAAATGGTTTTACTCCGTGTTTGCTAATTTCAATGATTAAAGATGGTTTGCGTGCTAAACATGTTTTTAGTTATCATTCTACTCCAGAGTTAGATGTAAATAAGATTGTCGGTATTTGGCCTGGAAATTTGGAATTTGAATTATCTATTGCAAGATTCATTTTCAAACAAAAGTCCTTTGATGCTTATTTGGCTTGTAGCAATAACTATTTAAATACAGTAAAAAAGAATTTAAATTCAAAAATAAAAAATGCTCATCGAGTATATTATGGTGTCGATATGATAAAATTTTCTTTTAAACTAAAAGTTAGTCGAGAAAAATATGGGTTTAGTGAAAATGACTTTATTATACTTTGCCCCGTTAGATTGATTGAAAGAAAAGGAATTTTAGATATTTTAAGAGCTATCCATCTACTAAAGAAAGAAATTCCGAATATAAAACTTTTAATACCGACGAGCAAGCTTTCTACAAATGATAAATTTAATCAATCTGTTTTAAGAATAATTAAAAAATTAAAGATAGAAAATAATGTGGTTATAAAAGTTGAAGAATTTACCATCGAAGACATGCCAAAGGTCTATGCTCTTTCAGATATGATGGTGTTACCCTCATATTCTGAAGGATTGGGTATAGTCTTATTAGAAGCAATGTCTATGAAAAAACCAGTTTTAGCTACGAATATATCTGGAATTAATGAAGTAGTCAAACACAACAAGACAGGATTATTGGTACCCATCAAAAGTCCAAAGCAACTTGCTTCATCAATTGAATTGCTTTATAAAGATAAAAATTTGAAAGACCGATTAGTACAAAATGCATATGCTATGATTGGAAAAGATTTTGAATTAAATAAACAGGTGAAAAAAGTTGAAGAATTTTTCAAAAAAGTATATGGAAAAAATTAACTATAAATTAGCTAATAAGATTAAGAAACACATAAAGAACAGTGAGCACCCACTCATTATCGTTATCTCTGGTGTTAATGGAGCAGGAAAAACCACACTAGCTTTTCATTTATCAAATATTCTGGAAATAAAGCAGCGTGTTAGTTTAGGTTCAATCGTTAAAACATTAATTGTGATGAATCCTAAAAATAAAATTATTTCCAAGATGAATAATTACTTTTACCCTCTTAGTAAGGTTGATATACAAAAACAATCCTTAATTATAAGTAAGGCAACCAACTCAATGATTAAAAAATATTATGCGGGTGGAGTTTCCTGTATTATTGAAGGAGTCCAACTCTTAACTCGTCACTTAGATAAACAATGTATTCAATTTCATATAAAAATAACAGATTCAAAAAAATATAATAAACAATTAAAAAATAGTGATACAAGAAATCCGCGCCATCTTTCTGAAAAAGTATTTGGGAATTTATTGAAAGTCAATGATATTTTAAACAATGAAATGAATCTACCAAGTGTTAATATTTTAGAAAACTCTAAATCACTAAATGAAAACATAAACGAGGTATTAAAAAAATTAATAATTAATTTAAATATAAAATAGAAAATTTATGCCTATTGAATTTAATGAATTAAAACAGCTATCAAAAGAAGCAAGAGATACTTCTAATACACTAAGAAAAGAACTAGGAGAAATGCCTCATAAAATAAAAGGTAATTTTATAGCATTCTTTGGTCGTCAGTTCAATCCTGAATATAAATGGAACTGTGCTTTGAAACCACTATGGTCTGGTTTTTATATTAAATATAATGATTTAGAAATGATGGTTGATCCTGGAATAAATATATTAGAACGAGCAGAAAGGATTGGTGTGAATTTAGCTCTTACCAACACCTTATTTATTTCTCATGCACATATCGATCATAAAAATGACGCTAATGTAGTTGCTGAAATAGTATCGTATCGTAAGGATGCTGAATTAAATTTACTATTCTCACAAAATTCCTTAGATGATAGAGCAATGAGTCATTATCATTCTTCATCAGAAGGAACAAATTTGGTTTTACTTGATAAAAATAACGAAATAGAATTATATGGCGGTGCTAAACTTAAACCCATAGAAGTTTTACATTCAATTAGCGGCGCATATGGTTTTGTTTTAGATTTAAACGGACTAAAAATTGGGTACACAGGAGATACTGGTTTTAACGTAACTTATAAAACTACTGACGGTCGAGAACTCTCAGCTTCAGAAAAAATTACAGACAAGAAAGAGATAGAAGCACCAGGAGTTTTTAATGATAAGTTAAAGAAAGTTTTTAGTAATGTTGATATATTAGTTTTCAACTTACACGATGTAGAGTTTAGAAAGCATACTAAGCATAATTTATATCATTCAACCGTATCTGACGCTGTGGAGGTTTTAAAAGATTCAAAAATAAAGCATTGTTTTTTTGAACATTTTAACCCTTATGGAGGGGGCTTAGGAGTAGAGTATCCTAAAAAAGTGAACCAGTATATCAAAGAATCAACTGGTAAAGAAACTACACTTATTGCTTTAAATGGACATGTTTTGAATTTAAATAATATTTAATTATGCCCAACGAAACACCTAAATTTTTTGTTGATAATGTTCGAGAACAAAAAGAAGGCGACCCTCGCCCTTATGATGCTGTTATTTCTATTGAAAAAGGCAAAGAAAAAGTTGGTTTTGTGCGAGATAATTTTGTTTGTGATGTTGTTGATGAAAAAGGAAGAGAATCGATGATAAGAATCCCTACTTCTATTACATATTCAAGAAAAAGTATTAATGAACCGTGGTGTAAAAAATTGTATGGCTATCGTGAGGGCATTGAAGAAGCCTTAAATTCAGAAGAAATGAACTATTATGTAGTTTTTGATCCATCTTCTGAGTTAAGTTTTTTGGCTATGCCTCTTGATGATAATACTAAGATTGCGCACAATAAAGATAACCTTGATTTATTTTTACAGCGAGGTCGTGAAGAGGATACGGAATCTTTAAAAAAATTAATTGCCGAATTTAAAGATGTCAATTTTGGGTTATTTGGCTCACGGGGCATTTTGGATTCAACTTCTGTAAAAACATCAGATATAGATTTAATTATTTATGGACCAGAACATTTACAGAGAGTAGTTTCTTCTATTGAAGAAGATGATAATTTATGTAAAAAAATAGGATTAACAAGTAGCCCTTCTGATACCATAGAAAAGTACGTACAGTATTATATGAAAAAATTTAATGTTACCGAGACTGAGGCAAGAATTATAACCTTAAGAAGAAGACGGTACATACTAGAACCAAACATTAAGCTTTCATTCAACTGTGCTTTGCTAGATAATGAATCAAAAAGAAAAACCCCTTTAGTTATTGGTTCAAGAAAGATCCATGATATTACTATTGAAGCTTCAGCACTAGATACTTCTATGTCGTCTGCGTTGCCAAGAGTTTTTTCAGTAGAAACCGAAGGGCAAAAACTAGATGTTGTTACCAGTACTTGGACATTAAAAGATTTTATAAGACCAGGGGATAAAGTAAAAATAGTCGGTGCCTTAAGAGAATCAGACGGCGTAACTTTTATTTCTTTAGAAAAACCAGATGATATTATAATACCAATTACCAATGATAAATAATAAAAATGACATAGAAAAAATTATATATAACGGAAAATTGATCAAAAAACTAAATGTTATTAACAATATTAATAATGGAGCATATTTATATCAGTGGTTGGATGATCAGTACGTAGTTAGAAAAGTAGGTAAACAATATAATTTGTCTATCAGGCAATTGGTTGTGTTAGAAAAAGATATATGTATGTATTATAAGCTTTTAAAAAAACATTTATCTATCAATCTTCCTAAGATCTTTTTTACCACAATAGATAAAAAACAAAATAATATTTTGTTAGTAACAGAATATTTCCCAAAAGGAAAAGTTGTAGACATTAAAACTACTTCTCAAAAAGTTAAATATTTTAAAGCTATCGCAAGATCCATAATTAAATTAGCTAGTTCTAGAAGTAATTTATACTTAAATAAGTTGATATGCTCAATTGACCCTAATCCAGATAACTTTTTTATAGATTCTAAAAACAAACTTATTTATAATGATTTCACGCCTCCCTTATTTAGAAAAGATGGAAAGTGGTCTGAGTTTAGAAGGCGAGATGAAATACATGCTAAAAAATCCGATAAAGAAAAACGATACTTTACAGGATTTAATTTACTTTTAGTTTTTGTTAACAAAACAAGAATTCATTTATCATTTTCTGATTACTTGAAATTTGTTGGGTGGTTGTCTAACGAAATACGAAAATCTCACTTTTTAACTAAGAATAATATAGAAAGATTTTCAGAAATTTTTAACGAAATTTATACTAAAAAAGAAGTTGATTTTAGTGAACTTGAAAAGTATGCCGTATTAAGAGATTTATTAAGATTTACTTTATCTTTTGATGAAAATCTAACAAGTATTAAGATTAAAGAAATTTATAAGAAATCTAAAAAATTTGATGGTGTTTTGTATTTAGAGAAAAAATTAAAAAAATTATGAAAAAAGAAAATAAAAAAGGGTTTTGTACTATCTATTTAGTTCGCCATGGGCAGACGGAGTGGAATGAAAAACGAATAACTCAAGGTCAGTCCGAATCAAATATATCAAGGACTGGTATAGAACAAGCCGAAACAACCGGAGAACAGTTTAAACGCATTAAATTTTCTGCTATTTATTCTTCCGACTTATCAATGGCCCATAAAACAGCTGAAATAATTAAACTCAATCGTAACCTTGTTGTAAAAAAGTCTAAATTGTTGAGAGGTCGCTCATATGGTAGTTTTGAAGGGAAACATGTTGATGTATATAAAAACGCTCTTAAAAATAAACTGAAAGAAAGAGAAACTGTGCCAGAAAATGAATATGCCTCATTTAAACTTTCGCCCTTCATTGAAACTGACGAAGAGATTATAACTAGAGTTATGGAAAAACTGAAAGAAATTGCAGCTATGCATTTAAATAAAAATATATTAGTTGTTACGCATGGAGGTCCTATAAAAAATTTTCTTATAAAAATAGGTTATATAGCCAGGAAATCATTTATTGAAGGATCTTTTAAACATGGTGGTTACATGAAATTAGTTTCAAATGGAAAAAACTTTTCCATAGACGAAATGGAAGGAATTAAAAAATAAATAATTTTTATATTTTTCTCAGTTCAAAAATCATATAGAGTGGGATTTTTGAATAGATTTTGTAAAAATCAGGCTTATCCTTTTCTTTAATAACAGACTTTAACGGTTTTGGTTCAATGAAATCAGAAATTATAAATCCACTTTTTATTATGTCTCTAATTATCGCGGAAATAGGACGATGATAATAACTCACTTTAAAATCTTTAGATAATACATCATTGATTTTTCTTGTAGTCAAATAATCACCAAAAACTTTACTTTCACCAGATTTGTACTTTCTATACCCCAACAAGAAAGTATTTTTATCTTTTGATTTATTTATTTCTGCTCCCCATCTGATTGGGTGGTGTGTGGAAAAAAGAAATACTCCATCTTTTTTCATAATCTTATAAACTTTACGAAGTATTTTTGTCCAATCTTTTGAATAATGCAACGCTAAGCTGGAGTAAATAAAATCAAAAGAATTATCAGTAAAATCTAACTTTTCCATATCCATAGTATGAAATTCTAAATCAGGGTTACGTTCCTTTAAAAAATTGATTCGTTCCTTCGATATATCTATCCCAATAACCCTTTTTGCCCCAAGAGATTTTATATGTTCACATTCTTCACCAGTACCACAACCGATACATAAAACTGTTTTACCTTTCAAATTGGGAAGTTTTTTATACATAGCGGGCTTTTCTAAAAAACTATGTTTAATATTTTTTCCGCTCCGCATTTTTTCCGCACATTTTATAGTATATTTATTATACGATTCAATTGTAGTTTTGTCTGTGGGCATATTTAAAATTTATTTTACGACTTTATTGGTGTCAGCCAACTTTAGTACTAGTTCAATTACATTTATTATTATATACAAACTCATCTTGTATTACAAATTTGAGTCTCTCTTTTTTACCCAAATTAAAAACTTTAAGGTATAATTCATCCATGCAATGGTTTTTCATAGCTCTTGGTGCGCCGTTTCTTTGGGCCCTGACAAATATTTTTGATCAATATTTGGTAGCAAAATATTCTACTGGCACTCGTGGCTCTGGCGGACTTGTCCTCTTTTCTAGTTTGATCGGTATTTTTGTTGCGATAGGTATAGGAATTTTTATAGACGGAATATTTAGCATTTCATTTTTAGATCAAATTTTACTTATTATCGCTGGCGGGTTGACAATAGCTTGGATTATTTTTTATTTATTTGCGCTCGAGATAGAAGACGTGTCAGCGGTAGTGCCTTGGTTTTTGACTATTCCCATCTTTGGCTACATTCTCGGATACTTTTTTTTAAACGAGACTCTCACTCTCCAACAACTCATAGGCTCTATTATTATTTTAATAGGAGTATTTTTGATTTCTATAGATTTCTCTGATAAAAAAAATAAAGTGAAGTGGCGAACTGCTATCTATATGACTATCGCCTGCCTGCTCGTATCTATCGCCGGAGTTATTTTTAAATATGTAACCATCGGTGAAGATTTTTGGGTTTCTTCTTTTTGGGAATATGCTGGACTTGGAATATTTGGTATTCTGATTTATCTTTTTGTTCCAAAATATCGTAAAGAATTTATGTTGATGAACAAAAATGGCGGTAAAAACATTTTCGCTATAAATACACTTAGTGAGATTTTGACTGTCACTGGAAATCTACTCACAAATTTTGCATTACTTTTAGCTCCCATCACTATGGTCTATCTTGTCGGCTCATTCCAACCAGCCATAGTCCTCTTCCTAACTATTCTAGCCACAAAATTCTTTCCAAGTATTGTTAAAGAAGACCTGCATAAACAAATTTTAATACCGAAAATCATCGCCATCATTATCATGATTTTGGGTAGTGTAGTCTTGTTTATCTAAGAATTTTTACAGAAAGTCTTGGTAGTGACTCGGTAACATTTCTCGTGAGGTTATGATACCTTTGTTGGTAACATTTTTAGTGAGGCTATTCGCAAATTTGCACTAGTGAAGTATTTTTTGTATAATACCCTTTATGTTAGATAAGTTACATTTTTATTTAAATAACTATAAAATCTGTCCAAATACCGTCAAGTAAACCGCCAAAAGCGGTTTTTTTAATTATATATGAAAACAAATAACGAGAAATTATTAAATATAGTCAAAAAACACGTTAGTAACGTGATAGATAAAATTCAAGAAAAATTGAGTTCTGTAGAACTGATAGCTCATCAAAGCTTGAAAGGTTTCGGCAGACTACCACCAGAAGACCAAGCAGTATTCATGAGCTTGAGAGGTCACGCCTATAAAAGAATTTCCGAACTTACTCATTTAAAAAATTCTCCGTATTTCATGAAATGTAAAATAATCGACGAACAGGGACAGATTAAAGATTATTATTTTGCGAAACATGAATTTTCAGAAGAACAAATTTATTCTTGGATTGCCCCAGTATCTGTTATTCGTTTTGAGAATCCCGGAAAAGTTTCATACAAAATCCCAAATGGTGAAATAAGAAATATAACTATCAAACAAAAAGAAACCTATATGATAGTAGATGGTAAAGTTCTACTATTTACCGTAGAAAAAGAAGACAGGCCTCGTGAATTAATCTATCAAGAACACTTCACGAAACAAAAATCACAATTCATGCTTCCAGAAATTGTGGCCCAAATGGAAAAAGCTCAAGATCAAGTCATCCGAGCGAGCCATAAAGGCCCATTAGTAATCTCTGGCCCAGCTGGTTCAGGGAAAACCACTCTCGCTTTGCATCGAGTAGCTTACCTTACTCAAGTTCCTGACACAGCCCTAATGTATCCCCCAGAATCTATAATGGTTATGGTGCAAGACAATGGAACAAAAAATTATTTTTCAACTCTGCTACCTAGTCTAGGAATAAATGATGTAAAAATTACAACTTTTTCACAATGGGCTTTTAAAATTCTGGGTTTAGAAGAATATTCTTATGTAGAAAGGTATGGGCCTAGCGAGGAAAATAAGGATTTATATGAATACCAGAAACTTAAAACTCTAAAAGAGTTATCGACTAATATATTTTCAAATAAAAATATCTACACCGTCCTCAACTCACAATATTCAAAATATTTTTCGGTTGAGAGCCTAAAACTATTCGACAAACAGAAAAAAGACAAAAAACTAGATCGTTTTGATTTAACTCTTCTTTTAAAGATTCGTTTTAATAAAGATAAAAAATTCGAAATGAAACGAGAGTACTATACTCCAGTAAAAGGAAAAGTGGTACGTAAAATAGAAAAAAGTTTAGTTTTATATTCACTTATAATTATTGATGAATTTCAAAATTATCTTCCCGAACAATTGGAAATATTGAAAAATTGTCTAAATGAAAATACAAAATCCATTGTTTATGTTGGAGATATGGCTCAGCAAGTAAAGCTCGGAACGATCCGAGATTGGACTGATATACAAGAAATTGTTTCTGAAGACAGAAATATTATATTAAATAAAGTTTATCGAAATACTGAAAATATTTTATCGTTCATAAAAAATCTTGGTTATGCCATTGAACTACCAGAAGGATTAAAAAAAGGGCCTGATGTGATCGAAAAAATAACAGAATCAATTGAAGAAGAAATAGAACATATCAAAAAACTTATACCAAAATATAAAAATGGAAGTATTGGAATTCTTTCGAAAGAAGAATCTGGTCTTGAAAAATTCAGAGAAGAATTCAATAATATTCAAAACATCCATATACTTTCGATGCTTGAAGCACAGGGAGTCGAGTTTGACCTGGTTTGTATTGTCGGAATAACCAAAGAATCTTTTAAAATTACTCAAAATGTAGACGTATCTCCTCTACACATCGCAGAAAGAAAAAGAATGCAAAAAGACCTACTCTATGTAGGTCTCACAAGAGCCATTTCCGAACTTCATATTTTAGGTAAAGAAAAATTAAAAAATGTGTTGTTTATCTAGGAAATATGCTATATTAGACTTAATGCTTGAAGAGATAAGTACAAAACCCTTAACCTATGATCCCAGAATTTCCACAATTTAAAAATTTAGAACTTTCCGATAAGAAAGATGTTGAGGAATTCACATCCAAATTCCCACCCTATTCGGATTTTAATTTTGTTAGCATGTGGAGTTGGGATATTAAGGAAGAAATGAAAATTTCCCAACTTAATGGGAACTTAGTTGTGCGTTTCACAGATTATTTAACCAGAGAACCTTTTTATTCTTTTTTAGGAAATTATAAAGTAAATGAAACTGTGAAGAAACTTTTGCACCTTTCAGGAGAAGAGGGTCTCAAGTTACAATTAAAGCTTGTACCTGAGGATTCTATGAAAAATATAGATACTACTAGATTTAAAATAGAAGAAGATATGGATAATTTTGATTACATCTACGACATCCCTGCCCTTGCAGAATTAAAGGGTAGTCCATATCAATCTCATCGCAATTCAATAAAACAATTTCTAAAAAATTATAAAAATTGGGAAGTAAAAATAATAGATTTTAGCGAAATTAATAACAGAAATAATATAATTTCTCTGTTTACTCAATGGATAAAAAACAAAAAAGATTCTCTCTTATTAGAAGAATATAAAAACGAATTTTTGTCTTTAAATAAATTACTTTCTACTGAAAATTCTTCTCTGCTTGATCTAATTTGTTTCGCACTTTATATAGATAACAGTTTGAGTGGCTTCATTATAAATGGACACACTAATGGATATAATACCATCCATTTTGAAAAGGCAAATACATCCTTTAAGGGCTGTTATAATTTTTTGATGCAACAAAATTCGAAGACTCTGGATAATCTTGTCATTGACAAACTTAATTTTGAGCAAGATCTGGGAATTAATTCTCTTAGATTTACAAAAACACAACTAAATCCTTGCTCTTTTTTAAAAAAATACTTAATAACAGCATGATTTGCTTATTATGTAAATAATTTGTTAAAATTATACTTATATGAAACTAATAAAAATAAACTTGGGTTTTGTACAAAAGTTTTCTATTTTTTTCTTTGTTGTCCTTTCTATTTGGTGGACAATTGTCGCTCTTGTTTTAAAAAATAACTACATACATGCCAACCTTATTTGGGCAGCTTCTTATCAGCTTATGGCTGTTTTTGGTCTAATTTTCGGTTTTATTATTGCTCGATCGTGGGGAGGGATTAGAAGCATTGTCGGAAAAACAATAATGTTTTTTTCGATCGGATTACTGTTGCAAGTTTTCGGTCAAACAATTTTCAGTATTTATAATTTGGTTTTAGAAATTGAAATTCCTTATCCTTCTTGGGCTGATGTTGGTTACTTTTTAAGTATTCCATTTTATGTCTATGCCACGATATTATTAGGAAAAGTTTCAGGAGTAGGCTTGTCTCTAAAGTCGGTACATAAAAAAATACTAGCTATTTTTGTGCCCCTAGCGCTACTCTTGACTTCTTATATGATCTTTCTGCAAGGTTATGAATTTGACTGGTCAAGCCCGCTGAGAATTTTTCTTGACTTCGGATATCCTCTAGGTCAAGCTTTTTACGTATCGTTGGCACTTTTAGTCTTTGTGCTCTCAAAAGAATTTCTGGGAGGAGTGATGAGATCCGGGGTATTGACCATATTATTAGCCCTAGTAATACAATATGTTGCAGATTATAATTTTCTGTATCAAGTATCGAAGGGTACATGGATTAACGGAGGGTATGGCGACTTTATATATCTTTCGGCTTATTTTTTCATGTCAATCGCTTTAATAAATTTGGGCAATTTATTTAAGAAAATTAAAGAGACATAAATTTTATGAACCCTATAATGCAATTTACACAAATAGCATTGAAAATAATCAAGGAGCAAGAACTAATCATTGGTCCTTTGGCTTGGGATGAAGCTAAAAAAGTTGCTGGACTGACTATCGACCAATATCACGAATCTGCTTCCTTCTCAGGAGATGGTAAAGATGTCATCAATCGTTTGGTAGCTCAGTATGAGAGAATATTTGGGCGAGCTTCGCATTCCGTATGCCATGACGCAGTGAGAGATTTAATATCTAAAATGCCTGCCGAAGAAATCCCATCAAGCCTAAGATAATAACCCCTATGATAAATAGCAACAATCCTGTTTCTGAAGAAGAGTACAAAAAAATCACAGAATCAATGTATAAACAAAGTCTCGAGCAAGCGAGACTATACAAACAAGTTGACTCTTTAAATAAAGAACTAAATGATCTTCTAAAACAAAGAGAGGGTCTTATGCACCTCATAAACCATAAAGTTAAAGGTGCATTCACTCGTTCTAAATATATTTTTGCTTGCATATTGGATGGAACTTTTGGCGAGACAACCCTAGAAATAAAAAAATACGCAAAAGAAGGGTTAAAATCAGACGATATAGGAATAAGAACAATTGATTTAGTTTTAAATGCAAACAATTTACAAAAAGGAACTATAAAATACGAAATGAAACCAGTTGATTTAAAAGAAATGATTTCTAAAATTGTCGCTGAGAAAAAAATCCAAATAGAATCAAAAGATTTGAAGATAGAATTAGATATAAAAGATGGGATTTTCGAAGTTTCAGCTGACACTTTCTGGTTGAAAGAAGCGATAAACAATTTGATTGAAAATTCAATAAAATATACAAAAAAAGGAACAATAACTGTAGGCTTAGAAAAAACTACTAATAAAATTTTAATCACAGTCAAAGACACAGGCATAGGCATAAATGAAGAAGATAAGAAAATTCTTTTTACTGAGGGCGGGCGGGGTAAGGATTCAGTCCATATAAATGTAGACAGTACTGGTTATGGGCTTTATTCGGTAAAGTTAATCGTGGAAGCACACAAAGGCCGAGTCTGGGGAGAGTCCGAAGGCGAAGGTAAGGGTTCGAAATTCTTTGTGGAATTACCTACTACATCTTAAATAAAATATTTATTGCTGTAATTTAGCCCATTCTAAATAATATTTTAGAACTGGTAACTGTAAAGGAAAGATTTTTTCTGATTCGTTATTTATAATTTTTTCTAGCTCACCCAAACTAACCCACATAGGATCTTTCGCTTCCGTTTCTTGCATTTTTATCTCTCCCCCTACTTCACACAAAAATACAAAGCCTATCCACGGCAAGCCATTCCTAGTTGACAAAACTTGCTGACACAAAAAAGGTTTAAATACCAAAGCCTTATCCCCAACAACAGGTTCTTCAATATCGCTTTTAAAATCACTAATTATTTTCACAACATCTAGTCCACATTCTTCTTTAACTTCACGTTTAAGGGCATCATAAACATCCTCATATATATCTATACCGCCGGCAGGAATCTCAAACATTCCTGAATAAGGAGACTCTATGTGTGGCTTCCATCTAGTTTGAATAAAAACTTTTATACCATCACTATCTTTTTTCTGCAAAATAGCAGAAACTACGGGTTTCCAATTTGTATTAGTTTGCATATTTTTGAGCTATAAAATTTACATATTGATTTGGAACATCAGTAATCAATCAAACATTAAGAATAATCAATCTATTTCGAAATAGTTTTATTTTTCTAAATTACTTTTTGACAGACGTAACATAATTTCCCTCGCAGAATCTTTTGTGTTGGTTATAACCACAGAATTATCATCAGCAAAAACATACATCAAAATTATTTTTTTATTCAGAGAATTATTTTCGGAATCTGTGTCATCGTATAATATCCGGGCATTTTTGTTTTCGACAATACCATCTTCGAAAGTTTTTGTTAGAAAATATTCTGGGTTAGCAATCTCTATATTAAAAAAAGGATAAATATCAGAAAATATTTTACCCTCCCAAGACCGCATAGCTTCAAAAACTTCAGACAAGGAACGCACTTTTATTAAAATAAAAGGGTCATTTTTATCATTCTTTACAAAACCGAGTAAAAATTTGTCACTCACAAAGTCCAAACTACCTGGCAAGAAATTCCCTTTTATAGAAGATACAAATTCTCTTAACCCTATCATCTTTTTGTCTGAAGTTAGATAAATGCCTCCTACTTCCCCGTTTTTAATTGGAGTATCGACAAGTTCTTTTGAAATAGCTTGCGATATTTCTTCCTTAGATAGTCCTTTGATTTCGACTAGAGAACTTTTGTCAGTAAATATCAACGGCACAAATTGTTCCGATATTTCAACCACGGGGGCCTCTTGTTTAGAAAAAAAAGAAGACAGAGTAAACAAGCTCACAACAATGAGGATTAAACCTCCGAACATTAAAAGTTTATTTTTAATTGACTCTGGAGAAGATTCTTTTTTTCTTTCTTGATTTTCTTCTTCACTATGAATTATTTTTTTAATCATTCCTCCACCTTGACTATTTTCAATAACCTTCGCCATATCTTCGGCATAAGTCTGTACTGTTGTATGTTTTATTTTATTTTCTTCATTCATAGTTGTAATAATAAAGATTAGTTTTTGTTTTTATGAATAGAAAACTAATCTTTATTTAAACCTTCTTAAAGAAATCTTTATTCGCCTCTTTGATAGATAGTCCGATTCTGCCTTTTTCTCGGTCTACGCTAATGACTTTGACTGGGACTATCATACCTTCCTTTATTATATCCGATACTCGTTCAACACGAAATGGGGCAATCTCTGAAATATGCACCATCCCATCTGTCGAACCATTTAGTTTTACAAAAGCTCCAAACTCTGCTACTTTGACGACAAGACCTTCTAGGACTTCCCCAGGAGCAAACTCATGAGTTATTTCTTCGATTATTTTCTTGGCGAGTTCTGCGGATTCACCTTTTCCAGTTAGAAAAACACTTCCGTCATCTTCGATAGTGATCTCTGCGCCAGTCTTTTCTTTTATCTCTTTAATGATCTTACCTCCACTACCGATGACCATACCGATCTGATCAGGCTTGATTTGGATCATAATTATTTTTGGAGCATTAGGAGAAATTTCTTTTCTTGGTTCTGAAATTTCTTTTTCGATTGCATCAATGATAGCTACCCGAGCTTTGATAGATTGACGCATAGCTTCACCGATGATTTTTATTGGCACGCCTTCGACTTTGACGTCGAGTTGGATCGCAGTCACGCCCTTTTTTGTTCCAGCAATTTTGAAATCCATATCTCCATGATGATCTTCTGGACCTTGAATGTCTGTAAGTATTTTGTATTTTGGTTCTTTAATTCGTAATTCGTCACTCGTAATTTCTTCTATCATTAACCCCATAGCAACACCTCCGACAGGAGCCTTGATCGGAACTCCACCATCCATAAGTGCGATAATAGAAGCACAGATAGAAGCCTGAGAAGTCGAGCCGTTCGAGGCCATTGATTCAGAAACTACTCGCATAGTGTATGGAAATTCTGCCGGAGATGGCAAAACCATAGAGAGAGCTTTTTCGGCGAGAGCGCCATGTCCGACTTCGCGACGATTTGTAAATCCAGCCCGACCGACATCTCCACCTGAATACGGTGGAAAATTGTAATGATGCATAAATCTCTTTTCGCTTTTTTCACTCATGCCATTTATCATGTGACGATCTTCTGGGCCACCGAGAGTTAACACAGATAACACGTGTGTACCTCCGCGATAAAATATGCCTGAACCATGAAGCACAGAGGAGACTCCTCCAGCTTGAGCATATAAATCTCGAAGCTCATCCATTGCTCTCCCATCTGCTCTTTTATTTTCTTTGATTGCCTTCTCGTGCAAGATATCATTTTCAGTATCATCAAATAAATTATCTTCTAAAGAAAAATCTTCTTGTTCAGTAAATTTTTCTCGCACCATTTTATTCCAAACAGTATGCAATTCATCTATTTCTTTTTTACCAGGTACAGAGAAGATAGCAGGAGTCATCTTTGGTTTAATATTTTCTTCAAAAAGTTTGACAGATTCTTCCGAAATAATCCCTTTCTCTATAACTCTTTTTTCTTTACCAATCTCAGCCACTATTTTCTTTTGGAAATCTTCAAGTCTAGATATTTCTACACTCGCTTTCATTAAAGCATCTTCCAACTCTGCTTCGACGGTCTGGTGAGCCGAAGCTTCGATCATATTGATATTGCCATCTTTGCCACAAACAATCAGATCATATTGATACTGAGAATCATCAAGACGCAATTTTTGAGAAGGATTTATTTTTAGATTGTCATCATCATATTTCCCGATTCTGACACAACCGATAGGCCCAGCCCAAGGAATATTTGAAACAGCCAGAGCAAGAGATGCCCCATTCACCGCGAGGATCGTCGGATCATTGTCATCGACAGCGAGCACAGTCACTATCACTTGCACAGCATGACGCATGGATTGATCAAAAAGTGGACGAAGAGTTCGGTCTATGGCTCGACTTGTCAATATAGCTTCTTCGGAAGGCTTGCCTTCACGTTTCACAAACTTTGATCCGGGAATTTTTCCAGCTGCATAAAATCTCTCCACGTAATCAACAGTCAAATTAAAAAATCCCAAGCCTTGTTGTTTGTCTTTAGACATACAAACAGTAGCCAAGACTACAGTCTCTCCGTATTTCAACAATACCGAACCATGAGCTTGTTCTGCTAAATCAGTAAAAGTAGCAGTTAATGTCTTGCCACCTACCTCCAAACTATATTCTTTTTTTTGCATTTAATTTCCTGAGGCCTTGCCTGGGGAAGTTCGTATCCAGACTACAGTGTTGTTTAACAACTTTTTTAAAAAAGCTGAAACAGTACTTTGTGTCTAGACGCGAACAGATTAACTAATAAATATATAATTATATTAGCATTTTCTGAAAAAAATACAAGAAATTAAAATAGATAAATAATTATCTCCCTCCTATCAAATATTTTCTTGGATTTTCGGAAAGATCCACAAAATCATCGGCGACCTCGCGAAGTTTAGCTGAAGTGGATTTACCGAAAGAAATTATTTCCACTTGGGTCATTGTCTGCAAATATTCAACTAATGGAACAAAATCTCCATCACCAGAAATTATTACTACCGTATCGAGGCGGGGCGCTGTTTTTAGTGCATCGACAGCCAGCCCCACATCCCAATCCCCTTTTTTAGTCCCAGAATGAAAAACTTGCAGATCTTTTATCTTAGTTTCAATCCCAAGTTTTTCTAGTGCCTCAAAGAAATTTTTCTCGTCCCCAGCTTCTGTACGAATGACATAGGCCACAGCTCGCACCAGCTTTCTACCAGCGACAGCGTCCTTTAACACTGCACCGAAATTCACTCGCGCTTGGTATAAGTTGCGAGCGCTGTGATATAAATTTTGAGTATCGATAAAAACTCCGACTCTTTGTTCTTTATGTTTTATGACTGTCATATAGATTCAATTATAAATTACGGATTACGAATTAACAATAGCTGAGCCAAAACTGGGTTCAATTCGTAATTTGAAATTCGTAATTGCTAATTGTTTACACTAGATCCATTTTCTTAACAAGGGCAGTATAACGAGATTTGTTAGTTCGCTCTAAATATTTCAAATGAGTGCGTCGGTCTGCCACCATCTTGATAAGACCGCGACGAGAATGATTATCCTTTTTGTGTTTCTTTAAATGCTTTGCAAGTTCCTCAATAGCCGCAGATATAATACTTACCTGCACTTCTGAAGAGCCTGTATCCTTATCGTGTACTTGATTTTTCTTTATAATTCCTTGTTTTTTCTTTGTAGCTAACATACAAATATAGTAGCATAAAACCCTTTAAAATGCAAATTTATGTTATACTTAACTTGTATGAAAATAATTTCTTGGAATACAAATGGACTAAGAGCGACAGCCAAACAAGGACGCTTTGTGCCATTATTTAAAAAATACAATCCAGATGTATTATGTTTACAAGAAACCAAAGTCGAACCAGATCAGCTCCAGCCACAAGTCCGACTTGTGGCTGGATACCATTCTTTTTTTTCACACCCAAAAGAAAAAAAGGGCTATAGTGGAGTAGCAATATATTGTAAAGAAAAACCTCGTGAAGTATTTTATGGTATGAACTTAAAAGGAGAAAAGTCTAGACTTGATAATGAAGGCCGGCTGTTAGGAATAAAATTAAAGAACTTTACAATCATCAATGGGTATTTTCCAAACGGTGGACAAGGTCCACACAGACTAGAATACAAGCTCGAATTCTACGAGGAATTTTTGAAATTTATTTTGAAGTTGCGAAAGAACGGCGAGAATGTGATATTTTGTGGCGATGTGAACACCGCCCACACCCCGATAGACCTCGCTCACCCGAAAGCCAATGAAGAAAATACAGGCTTCCTGCCTATCGAACGGGCATGGATCACCAAAGTTATAAAAAATAATTTTATAGATATTTGGCGAGAAAAAAATCCAAACAAAAAAGATGTCTACACATATTGGGATCAAAAGACCAGTTCCCGCGACCGCAACGTCGGCTGGAGAATAGATTATTTTTTTGTAGATAAAAAAATAATGCCAAAAATCAAAAAAGTAGACACTATCCAGAAATATCTGGGCTCAGATCATTGTCCGATAACACTAGAGATTTAAATAAAAAATTACACTAAACTTTCATAATAATTATCCTTAGTAATTATTTTTATTTTAGAATTTGGGTATTTTTGATCCCACTCAGGAAAAGAAATATCTTTTTTGGAAAATTTCCATTTACACTCAAACGCTTGATATCCGTTATATTCTTCAATAATATCAATCTCATTTGAATTTTGATAAGATTTATAGAAAAAATATTCTGGATGACTTTTTCTCTCATAAGTATTTTTTTTAATTCTTTCCATAAATACAAAATTTTCCCAGAGGTTGCCTATGTCAGCCCTTTCGGTGGGTCTGATAAAGTTTCCCAACAATGAATTACGAATACCAACATCATAAAAATAATATTTAGCTTTAAATTTTAAACTTTGACTCATTTTCAGAGAAAATGGCAATATTTTTTTTATGATGAAAGTTTTTTCCAATAAATCTAAATACCTCTCGACTGTTTTTTGATTTAACCCCACCTCATTTGAAAGTTTGGTTATTGATACTGGCTGACCTATGTATTGCGCAAGCAATTTTACCAAATGTAGAAGTTTAGACGAAGATTTTATATTCTCTAATGCAAAAATATCTTTGAAAAGGTAGCCCTCCACGATTTCTTGCAAACGTGATTCTTTGTCAAAATTATTATTTGCATTATATACTTGCGGATAAAGTCCATATGTCAAAAAATTGCTCAAATTATCGTCCAGAACATTTCGTGGAAATACTTTTGCAAGTTCTTCGAGGGCAAAAGGATACAATGTGACAATTTCTCTTCTGCCGACAAGTGGTTCACCAATTTTATTTGCCAAATCAAAAGATGAAGATCCTGTGGCAATCACTATTATATCTGGTCTTTCGTCAACTATGATTTTAAGTGCTTGGCCAATATTTTTTATATTTTGAGCTTCATCAATAATATAAATTTCTATCCCCTGCACCCGAGCCAAAATGCGGACAGTGTCCAAAGAGCCAAGAATTTCTTGAACCACTATATTATCTCCTGAGTCAAATAAATATTTTTTAGTTATATTTTCTAAGTAATGTTTGATTAGAGTAGTTTTCCCAGACCTTCTTGGTCCATAAATCACCAAAACTTGGCCAGCTTTTACTAATTTTTCAATATTATATGCTCTTTTTATATAATTTTCCATATAAAACTAGTATACTCCCTACCAGTTTTTTGTCAAATATTAGTACATATCATATATATCAAGGTGAAACCTTGATATATAAAAAATTATCTGTGCTTTTAAAAAAGTTGTGCCAAAAAAGAGTTTCTGTTAAAATTAACATATGAGCTACACAAGACTAGACCAACTTTCCGACGGCATCTTTGCCATCGTCATGACTATTTTAGTTTTTGAAATGAAAGTACCCATGATCTGGGGTGGGGTAAGCAACATAGAGCTTTGGTTGGAAATAAAAAGATTGCTTCCTGTCCTCTTGAGCTACGCTTTATCTTTTGCTTTACTCTTCACCTACTGGCGAGCTCACCACTTTTTCATCTCAATATATGCAAAAAATATAGATTCCATGTTGATCAACATCAACGCATTATTTTTCATGCTAATCAGTCTCGTTCCTTTCTCATCCAGCATCCTCGGTCAATACAATCAAAACGAATTATCTATAATAATTTTCGGTGGTCATATTATCCTGATCGGACTTTGCCTTTATTGGATGCGAAGCTATGTTCTTTATTCTGAACACATTAAAAATCCCGAGATAACCAAGAGAGAGATACGTGGCTCAACTATCCGGACTTTGGTACCAGTAGTTTTCTCTATCATCGCTATCCCTATTTCTTTTGTCAGCATCAAATTATCTTTAACTATTTTTACTCTTATAGTCATATTCAATCTCTCTTCGTATAGTACAAAGTTATTCGAAGACATCCTGAAAAAAGTTCACGGCCTGCTTTTCGGAATTGACACTAAAGGACATTTTGCAGATTAAATCTAGAAAAAGTTAAAAACCCATAATAGCATTATGGCAACGGTCGCTTCTATTATGCTATTTAGTTTTCAATTGTTCGTCCAATCTTTTCGCCTCTGCCCAAGCTAGCTCGAAGACTTTTTTCATAGCATCAGCTATCTCATTTGATTCAATTATTATTCCAAGTTTTTCTTTCCAAGAAGCGATCATGACTTTATTGTCATAAATATTGATTTCCGGAGAAAAATAGTATTTGTCAGCGGGAATCATAGCAGTTTCTCTCTTTTGTATTTCATCATCTTTACTTAATTCAATCCCAGCATTTGTGTATGGGAAGATGGCTCTTATGCTTATTCCTTTCTTTGCTCTACGATAAAAATAATCTGGAAAATATCCTGGTAAAACATTTTGCATATCATCATAAGTCGCATATGCTAGTATCTCTTCATGTGAAGTCAAAGTATCTTCATAAACTTTCTCGAGTCCTTCTCTCCCCTCATAAAACATAACTTTCGGTCGGTCAGACACATTGTGCATTGATTTTAATTCTGGAATTATTTTTCTCGCTTCGCAAATATATTCTTCATCACTTTTTATTTTTTTTACTAAAAGTTTCTCTATCTGATCTGGAGATTCAGCAACATATTCTTGCTTTGGTTCTTTGCCAGACACTCTCACTAATTCTTTAACTGCAAGTGAAGCAAGAACGTGGTACCCAGTCGGACGATTGATTCCGGCTTTACGAGAAATCTCTGTGACCGTTCCTTTCCCTAATTCAAGTAAAGCTAAATACACCAAAACTTCTTTTTTAGAAAACCCAATAAATTCTAAAGATTTCTTCAAACCCAACTTTTCATTTTCCATTTTTACATTATATTCTAAGCCTAAAAATTTGTCAACATCTATCAACAAAATATTTAACATAACACAAAATCCTTTAAAATAAGCTTATTTAT
The DNA here is from genome assembly GCA_943354905.1 of Candidatus Nomurabacteria bacterium. Lineage (GTDB taxonomy): Bacteria > Patescibacteriota > Minisyncoccia > Phycocordibacterales > UBA9973 > UBA9973. The sequence goes on along the minus strand of CALRDL010000001.1, from coordinate 93,895 downwards.
CCAGATATTTTGATTACATAGCTTGACAATGTACTTTTATCTACATATACTGTAAATATGCAAAAATCATGTAAAACATGTAAAAAAGATTTTGAGATAAATGGGGAGGAACAGGAATTTTATAAAAAAATAAAAGTTCCTGATCCTAAATCTTGCCCAGATTGCCGACTCCAGCAAAGAATGCTATTTCGCAACGAGCGAACTTTATATAAAAGAAAACCAGACTCCCCTGATTCAACAGAAGAAGTCATTTCTATATTTGCTCCAGACTCAGACCAAACCGTATACGACCAAAAAACATGGTGGGGAGATTCTTGGGATGCAATGTCATATCAAGAAGAGATAAATTTCGATGAACCTTTCTTTGCGCAATTAAAAAGACTCTGGCGAAAAGTTCCAGACTTCGCATTAGCAAATTTAAACGGAATAAATAGTGATTATTGTAGCATTACAGAAGGCAATAAAAATTGCTATCTCGTAGTCGGTGGAGATTTTAATGAAAACGTCATGTATTCCAGTTTTACTTTTAACACCAAAGACAGTATAGACTTACATTGGGTTTCCAAAAGTGATTTGAGTTATGAGAGTGTCGATTGCATCTCTTGTTCAAGACTTTTATACAGCCGGCAATGCGAAGGATGCATAGATTCTGCCTTTTTATTTAATTGCAAAAATTGCACTGATTGTTTTGGGTGCGTAAATCTACGCAACACGCAATATTGTATATGGAACGAACAATTCGATAAAAAAACTTATGAAGAGAAAATAAAAGCGATGAACTTGAATTCTTTTTCTCAGATACAAAAATATAAAAAAGAATTTGAAGAATTTATTTTAAAATATCCACACAAATTTGCTCGTATAATACGATCTATAAATTCATCTGGCGACAATCTAGAAGGAACAAAAAATTGTAAAGATTGTTTTGATGTTTTTGATGGAGCTAAAGATTGCTCGAATATCTGGCTAGCCTATTCTAGTGTACTAAATTGCTATGACTGCGATCATTTTGGTAAAAATTCAGAAAATTCTTATCAAGCCTCGACCATATATCCCGGAAATAATGTTATATGTTCAAGGTTTATTATCGAATCTCATGATGTTTCTTATTCTTACAACTGCCACAATTGCTCAAATCTTTTTGGTTGTGTAGGGCTTCGCAATAAAAATTATTGCATCTTTAATAAGCAGTATTCGAAGGAAGAATATTTGGCACTCATCCCGAAATTGATAGAGCATATCAACACTATGCAATACAAAGACAACATAGGAAACTCCTATGTATATGGAGATTTCTTTCCAAGTGATCTCTCCCCTTTTGGATACAATGAGACAGTAGCTCAAGAAATATTTCCCCTCACTAAAAAAGAAGCCGAAGCAAAAGGGTATTTCTGGAGAGAAAGAATTTCTAAAGAATACAAGAGTGATCTAACAGCAAATGATTTACCGGACTCTCTAAATGAGATAGATAGTACCATAACTCAAAAAGTTATCAGTTGCAAACATGCAGGAGATTGCACCCATCAATGCACCAAAGCTTACAAGATAACCCAGTCAGAGTTCAATTTTTATAAAAGATTAAATATTCCGATACCTAGACTATGCTATAACTGCCGTTACTGTGAAAGAATATCGACAAGAAATCCGATAAAACTTTGGAAAAGACGTTGCCAATGCTTGGGCAATACTTCTTCAAATGGAATTTACAAAAATACAAGGGAACATGCCCACAAAGGCCATGCCTGTGAAAACGAATTCGAAACTTCCTATTCCCCCGACCGAAAAGAAATAGTTTACTGTGAGACTTGCTATCAGCAAGAGGTGTACTAGAAAATTATTTGTAAAGTTCGCTATGAGAACCCACCCGAACGAAAAGAACACTATCTTTATTCATTTCAAATAATGCTCGTATATCGCCACTTATATTTATACTCTGGCACCCTTCGTAAGGGTGATGCACAGAATGATTATTTAATATTGGACTAAATTGATTTTCCTTGAAAAGTTCAACTCGTTCACGAAATTTATTACACAATAATAAAAGGAAGTTTTTTGTAGTCTTTTTTAAAAGAATGTGAATAATCAACTTTCATTTTTTATGAATTTAAACTTTTCATCATTCCCTCCACTGAATTGAAAGGTCCAGCTGTCTTTCCTGCTTTTAATTCCCTCCTAGAAGCTAGAATTGCTGCTTGAGTTTTTTTATTCGGCATTGGCGCATTGAATGTTACTTGCTTATCAATAATAAAATCTCTCAAATAATTATTGATCAAAGTGCCCAAAGGAAGCCCCATTTCTTTAGCAAGTTTTTGAGCTCGAGTTTTTAAAACCTTATTTGTTTTTATTAACATTGTTGTATCCATATACCAAAGTATATATTTTGGTATAGAATTGTCAAATTACTTCTTTGCTTCACCTTTACCCGATCTCACTCCATGCTTAGCGTGAAGTTTTTCGACTTCTTCTTCTTCGAGTTCTTCTTTTTTTTCTTTCCCTTTATCCCCAAGGGCTTTCAATTCTGCGTCAGAAAGTTTTTCGAGTTCCAAAATTTTGTCCTTTAGATATTCTATCGTATTTTTTTTCGGGTCTTCAAGGACTTCTTCAAGAAGTGCGTTCAACATCCAACCCATGCGTGGTCCGGGTTTAATGGACATGTCCTTTATCATAAATTCACCGTTTATTTTCAAGGCTCCTACGGAAATAGGGTCATGGAGGGCTTCTTCGATCATAGCAAAATATTTGCGCAAGCGATAAGGAGCTTCTTTCTTTTTCATTCCCACTCGATCACATTCACGGACATTCATTAGAAACCAAATATTATCTACTCCGACTTTAGTAACGACTCTTCGCACGGCAGAGAGAGTGATAAGCTCAGTATCAGAAAAAAACATGTGGTTGCGAACAAGTTTTTCCACCAGATCAATTTCTTTTTTAGAAAATTTTAATCTCTCCATTATTTTTTTCGTTATTCTTGCACCGACAACTTCATGACCATAAAATGTATATTTCTTTTTACTCTTGGGGGACAAAATATTCTCGGACTCACGGGGAGAGAGTGTAGCAGGAATATGCTTGGAGGAATCTTCGCTACGAACAGAACTATCTTGCACTTCCAGGACAGAGTGCGAATGACGGAAAGCATTTTCCTGCGAAGCGATTCGTCGAGTCTTTGGCTTCCCAATATCATGAAAAAGAGCAGAAAGCCTTATTTCTAAAGGCCATTTCTTGTCCGCTGCATGCTGGAGAGCATGAAGCAAATGGTCCCAAACATCATAGATATGTTCTCCTAATTGTTCGCAACCTATCCCCTCTTCAAGCTCAGGAATAATATTTTTTAATAATCCAAATTTTTGCAACATAACTAAACCACTTGCCGGATTATCTGATAAAATTATTTTTATAAATTCATCTCGAATTCTTTCTGAAGAAATTTCTTTTATCAAATTAGAATTTTTTAAAATACTTTCTGTAGTTTCAGAAGAAATAGAAAAATTTAATTGGCAAGCAAAACGCACAGCCCGAAGCATTCGCAATGCATCTTCATTAAATCTCTCATCCGCACTCCCCACTGTCCGTAATGTTTTATTTTCTATGTCCTTTATACCTTCATAAAGGTCAGTTAGATGCCAGCCAGACTCAATGTCCTTTAGACTTTGGGCGGGTCCTTTAGAATCTATAGCCATTGCGTTAATGGTGAAGTCACGTCTTTTAAGGTCATCTGTTAGATTATCACTAAACTTTACTTCATCAGGATGTCTAAAATCGCTATATTTTGCTTCAATTCTGTATGGGGTGACTTCCACTATTACCCCCTCTGCCTTCGGCATCTCCCCCTCCACAAGGTGGAGATTTGAAGGTGTAGCCGTTTCACGGGAAACAACTACGCCGACTGTACCGAAAGTATTCTCATATACAGTCTTTTCAAAGAGGGCTATGATCTGCTCTGGTTTGGCATTAGTAGTGACGTCCCAATCCTTTGGTTCTCTATCAAGAAATAAATCCCTTACACAACCTCCAACCAAAAAAACCTCAAAACCTGCTTTTCTGAGCGTACTTGTTACATGTGAAACTTCTTTTGGGATTTTATTCAGTAGATCTATTTTTAAATTTTTTTTGATTGTGTTCAATCTATTTTGTGCGGTTAGGGAGAATCGGACTCCCGTCTCATCCTTGGCAAGGACGTGTTCTACCACTAAACCATAACCGCTAAATTATATTTAATAAATTAATTATATATTAAATTCATTTAATTGCAATTTTATATTTGGACTTATGCATAAAGGATATTATACTAATAATAAAAAATGATGTATAATTATTTCTATTGCACCCGTAGTGAAATGGATATCATATCCGCCTTCGAAGCGGTCGTTGGGGGTTCGAATCCCTCCGGGTGCACACCCTATCTCTGTCCTTTATTAAAATGTTGTCAAATAAGGATTATTCACAAAACCTCACCGAAAGACGAGCAGATGTGGATAACTATGTTAATTATGTTTATAAAGGACATAAAAAATCTTGTCTTTTATAAGCAGATTTTGACAAAATATGTTGTCAAATAAAGGTATTTCAATAAAAGACATTAAATTTAACCTTTTAGTTACACGTGAAACATATTTAATAAAGTTACACCCTTCGAGTATCTCAGGGCGTTCCGCGTGAAACAATAAATCATTTTTATGCCTAAAGTATTCACTTCAGAAACACAAAAGACTGGAGAAATAGGAGAAAATATCGCTACAAAGTTTCTCGTGAAACATGGTTTTTCAATTTTAGACAGAAACTATACAAAAAAATGGGGCGAGATAGATATTGTGGCTGAGAAGGAAAATAAACTATATTTCATTGAGGTCAAGAGTGTTACTTCCTTCGGGGGTACTCAGGACGTTCCGCGTGAAACATATGAAGATTCTAGGCCAGAAGACAATATGCACCCGTGGAAACTTAAAAGACTCTCAAGGACAATCCAAACTTATCTGATGTCCAATAGAAAACACGAAGAGAAAGAATGGCAGGTGGATTTACTGGTGGTTTTTATAGATATAAAAAACAAAAAATCTAGAATAAGAATTCTAAGTGATATCATTCTATGATATACTCACATTAGTTCTGTGCGGGATAAGGGAGTCGAACCCTTCACCACAGTTTGGAAAACTGTTATTTTACCGATAAACTAATCCCGCAAATTTAATTATGAACAACTTTCTGGTCGGGCTGCTGGGAGTCGAACCCAGCCTAAATGCTCCCAAAGCACTTGTACAACCGATATACTACAGCCCGTTTGACTAAATAATCTTAACATAAAAAATTTAAATATTCTACTCTCTAATAAAATTTTTGATAAAAATCTATGCCCATAATATATTTATATAGTTTCGTGAGTGTCCTAGCTGTGAGTCTTATTTCTTTGATCGGAGTATTTTCACTTTCTTTTAAAGAAGAAATTATAAAAAAATATATCAATCTTTTTATAAGTCTGGCTGTGGGTGCGCTCTTGGGAGATGCATTTATTCATCTCATACCTGAGGCTTTAGAAAATTCTTCAAACCCTTTGCTGGTGAGCTTGCTCATAATTGCTGGAATACTTTTTTTCTTTATTGTAGAAAAATTTTTCCACTGGCATCACCATGGCGAAGACAAAGAAGAAAATCATATTCATCCAGTAGGGAAGTTGATTCTTTTTAGCGATGGTGTCCACAATCTAATAGACGGAATAATAATAGGAGCGAGTTTTTTAGTGAGTGTGCCAGTAGGTATCGCTACCACCATAGCCGTCATTTTGCATGAAATACCTCAAGAAATAGGGGATTTTGCAGTCTTATTGCACGCAGGCTATACCAAAACTCGAGCATTATGGTTAAATTTTTTATCGGGACTTTTGTCTATCGCTGGATTGATTTTTGTATTTATTTTAGGAGGAATTGCGGAAAATTTCATCATATACTTTATACCGATAGCTAGCGGAGGGTTTATTTACATTGCAATTGCGGATTTAATTCCAGAATTACACAAAACCAAAGAAATAAAATATTCACTTTTACAATTCGTTTTTTTAACCATAGGAATACTCTTGATGGTTGCACTGATGGCATTAGAATAAAAAATTAGAAAGGATTTTTGGTACCTATTGTCTCGAAGTGTAAATGTGGTCCGGTAGATTTACCTGTTGATCCGACATAACCGATGACTTCTCCCTGAGCCACCTTAGCCCCAGAAGTCGTACCTAATTTTGACATATGAGCATATAGAGTCTTCACACCATTTGAATGTTGAACCACGACATAATTTCCGAAGCCTCCATTAAAACCATTTCTGGCTATCAAAACTGTACCAGAAACTGAGGAATAGATGGGTGTGCCGATAGGAGCGGCAAAGTCTACGCCTTTATGACCAGGCTTAATCCCCCTACTTTTTATTGCTCCAGGAACTGGATTTTTAAAATAACCAGCCACACTCGGCACAGAAAAAGACCCGCCCTTGGCTACCGTAGAAACCTTTGGTTTTATTTCACTGAGCATTCTAGCCCCAGGAATCATCAATTTATCACCGATTGCGAGTTTGACATCTTCGTGTAAGTCATTTGCATAAAGAATATCTTCAACATCAACTTTATATTTATTGGCAAGACCATTTAAAGTTTCCCCACTTGCTACCGTATGCTCCACTCCTGAAAAAGGTAAAATCAAAAGGACATCACCTTCTTTAAGAGCATCTCCCTTCTTCATACCATTACTTGATAGGATAGTATCGACAGAAACACCAAACATATCCGCGACGATCTGCACAGTATCACCTTTGTGAACTACATATATACTGGTATCTTCCAAAGAAAAATCTTCTACTTCAGGACCACCAAAGACACTCGCAGGACCCATAGCAGGCAAGAGAGCTGTGTTTTCCACGATATCACCTTGAAGATCTGGAGACACTTTAAAACCTTTTTTGTCATTAGTAATAGTAAAAAAGGGAACATCAGCTTGTAAAATAGGTAAAGTTTGCGAATTTTTATTTAACTCTACAGAGTTTATAGTCAAATTCTGGGCACTTGCCTCGCTACCCAACACAGAAGACCATAGACCTGCTTCTGCTTGCCACAAAGGAGAAAGAGTGAGTACACAAATCAAAATACCCTTTAGGGCAAAAGATTTAGTCTGCGTAGCACTGTATATGTTAAATAGGTTTTTTATAAAACAAACAAATTTACCGTAAGATTTCCTTTCTGACCTTTTAATGTAAGGCTAGAATACAGTACGACCGAAATTGTGCTGTAAAAAAAGATTCTTACGATGGTTACTGTCGGGTCCGCTTATCTGCCATCTTGTACCATCTCCTCTATTCAGAACTATACCCGAACACCTATTTATTTAGGTGTATGGGTACTCCTATATGATAACAAAAGAGGGTCGAAAGTCAATCGAAAAGAGGGAATGTGGGGATAACTCAATGGTCTTTATTACACTACATTTTATAAAACATAGCAATATTCAGCTTGACATTTAGATAAATAAGTGCTATACTATAAATATGGGTTAATTCATAGTACTAATATCTTGTACTACTTCAAAGGTGACTGGAAGAAGAACCCAGCAGTCTTTGGCAGAACTTGACAAAAGAAAAGGTAAAAAAAATGAGAGAAAAACTCAAAAGCTGGAGCAGGCGACTGCTCCAGCTGGTGCCCGGACGGGGCACTACGTCCTTAAAAATCGGCACCTCGGCTCCGGCCGCAGTGACCGAAAACAACAACATCCAGCCCGTCGTTAGAAGTGTGGTAACCCTCGACCCTCAGGTCGTCGTCACCCCGCACATGCCAGCACTCGTCCAGGCAGTAGAGGGGCTCGGGGGCACGTATGCCCCGGGTCAAATATCGGTTCTGTTCGAAGAAGTGGCCCAGATGTTCAGCGATCTCTTCGCTGGATACAAAGCCTTTGCCGAGCAGACGCTCGGCAACGCGATTCAAAAGGTTCGTCAGGCACAGGATGTGCCAACACCGAACCCCAACCAACTCACCACGGACTTCGCCAGCAAGCTAAAAGGCTTCGCCCAGGCGGGCCTCGCCGCCATCGACACCCTCCAGGTCAAGGCAAAAGATGCCTTCCTTGAGGCACGCCGGTTGGCAATCGGCATCAACGGCAACCCAAACCTCGCAATCAATGCTCCGGAAACTGGACCAGCATCTTGGCTCCCCGTGACCGCGGCATTCGCGATATCCTTGTTTTTTGAAGTGGTGTTCAACGCACCAATACTTCAAGACCAAGGAAACCAATCGATGGCCCTCGCCTTCTCGCTCCTAGTGAGCATGGCGGGATCCATAACCACCTACTTCGCTGGTTCCGCCATGAAGGTGGAACTCGACCTTTGCAACGCTACTCAGCAACTGAGAGAAACTTTTCCGAACGGGGTAGACCCCTTGACGGGTAAGTCAGTCTCGGTTTTCACTCTGTCTGGCGACGCGGAGTTTAAGCACAGGATGTGGTTCTGGCTAATGGCCATGACTATCCTCGGAACCCTCGGCATCCGCTGGGTTATGATGACTCAGACTGGCGACATCGCCGGATCGTTTGGTGTAGTGTTAGTGTTCGCGGTATTGTACGCTTGGGAAGCGGTGTTTTCAACCACCACCCACCCGCAAGCCGAGTCCGCCATGGCCAAGAAGGTAGAGGCGGAAGCGTTGGCAAAGCAGTTAGTGGAATTGGAAGCGACTGTCACGTCTCCGGACGCACAGGGCGCTTACAATGTCTACCACACAGAATTCCAGCACCAGCTCGCGCTGGCAAAAGAAGCCAAAGAGACCCACAACCACGGCATCGCCACGATTCGCCGGCTCGCACATGAGTTCGGCCAGTCACCCAAGTGGTTCGTCGATGAATTCGGCGAAGCCATTGAAAAAATGGTGGCAAGAACCAGCAACTCAACGGAAAGCGACGACGAACTCGTCGCCAATTTCAACGCCAACAAGCCGGTGTTCTCGATCGATCTCCCTGCCGGCCTTATCGCCGACATGGAAGCCGTCACGACGACGCCGGCAAACGAAAACATTTCAGTCCGCGTCATGACGATAGCGGAAACGGAAAAAACCCTTGCAAAAATCACGGAAGAACTGATTGCAGGAAAAAAAGCGGAGGCGGAGAAAGCGGCCCTTGAGGTTGCAAAACCCGCACCTCCACCACCACCCGCCCCCGCGCCGGTAAAAGCGTGGAGGGCCCCTAAGTTCTAGGGGCGGAAAGGAACAGAAGCAATGAACAAAAAACTGGTCCTGTCGTCCGTAGCCATACTGGCTGCGGCGATCGGACTCACGATGTTCCTTTGGGGGGAGAAGTACACCCCCAAAGAAGACTTCCTCGTTTTCGAACGGGAAGTCGAAGCGGACGGGGGGTTGGCGATCGACGCCAGCACCCTCGTTTCCACGGAAGGTGTCCGCTTAACGGACATCTTCTTGCAAGAATCAAAGAAGTTCAGCGCCAAAAGCCTCAAACGCTACGGCGCCGAACGCCCCACGCCGGAAGAGCCGGGTGGGTATGGACTGAAACTGACCTTCGTCACAAAGGACGGTGACAAGATCCTATCCTCGAACATTTTCCAGCTGAAAGGCTGGCTAAAGTTCGAGCAAACGACCCGGCCGAATCGGAGGAAAGAGCTCACCGGCTCCCAGCCCGAATTGGCAAAAGCGATCGAGGCCTTCACCGGCCCGGTCGCGATCAAGCGGGCGTTTGGAGTCGCGCTCGACACCACCGAGGGTGTCAGTGACGACTTAGCCAAACGGGTTCGTCAGATTGTTGACGAGACCCGAGCCGTACAGCTCGGAGCTGACGGCAAAAACAAAATCGCGCTTAACCTATATCACATTTCCGAGGACCCTTACCAAGGGGGACGGCAACGTCCAAATCTTGGTATGGAAGCCGAAGTAAAAGCCAGCACAGACTGGCTAGTGGAAGGGAAAGCAAAGCCCAAGAGCTCCGTCCTGCGTGGCCTCATGCCCATCCTAAAAGAAATGATGGAGAACAAGGACTCACGTCCTAAGCTCCACATTTTTACAGATGGGCTCGAAAATCTTCCTGAAGCCTCGGTTTACAAAAACCCAGAGCTTCTTGAGGAGGCGAACTGGTCAAAGTTAGACCAGATCGCCGACATCGGCGCACTCAACTTGAAAGGACTCACTGTCCACCTCCATCCGCTCCCGGTCTCACGACCAGCGCTGATGGAAAAGGGGCTCAAGTACCTTGAAAACCGGCTAAAAAAAGCCGGGGCTCAGGTGAAAATCGAAGCCTTTTAATTGTTCTTTATTGCCGACCTACAATCGTGGGCCGGCACACACATCAACCAAATCAATCGAAAGGCCGTACGCCGTTGGTATTCCCAACTCCAGCGTACGGCCTTTTTGCGTTTTGATTTAAAAAATCTAAAAATAAATACTTGACAAAATGCACATCTTTATGGTATAATGGTATTACAAATATCTAAAACATATTTAATTGGTGTATAATATAAACAATAATTTATTAGCTTAAATAAAAAAATATGATAACTGAATTTTTAAATATAAATCTAGTGCAAGAATTGGGCTTGGACTCACTACCAGCTGAAAAAAAAGAAATGCTAGTAAACCAAATGTCACAAGTGGTAGAAAATAGAATCAATCTCGAAGTTCTATCTATCTTAACAGAAGACGAGAAAAAAGAATTGGACAAAGTTTTGGACTCTAATGGTGATATGGTTGGATTTTTAAGAAGTAAAATCCCTAATTTTGATTTCACAATAGCTGAAACAATAGCAAATTTTAAAAAAGAAATGCTGGAAATGAAGCAAGCAACAACAATCTAAATAATTCTTAATAACTTTAAATATTAATTATAAAAATGGACAGACAACCACAACAACAAAAAAAAGAGACGACCCCAACGTCTACAAAAGCTGAAACAACAACAAAAGAAACTCCTAATATCGCTTCACAGATCGCTGCTCAGAAAGCACAAATTCAAACATTAGAAAAAAAGAATACTAGCGGGAATCCTTTCTCAACAGCAGAAAATGAACAAAAGCTTACGCTTGCTCAATTTGAACTAATTAGACTCGAACAAAAAAAAGAAGCTGAAGAAAGTGAGGCGGCTAAAACGCCTGCAAAACCTCAAACAGAAGAAGGAATAGAAGCTGAATCAAAACCAGAGCCTGAGGAAGAAGAAACTCTGCCAAAGTCTCCACAAGTTGGAACAGAACCTGAACCAACAAAACAGGAAAATAAAAATCCAGCTGAAAATACAAAGGAAGTTCCTAGAGAAGCTCCTAGTAGTATTGATTTAGAGATCTCTAATCTTAAAACAACAATTGAAACATTAAAAAAAAAGAATATTGGCAGGAATCATTCCAAAAAAACAAAAAATAAAGGAAAGCTTGCACTTGCTAAATTTGAACTAACTAGACTCGAACAAAAAAAAGAAGATGAAGAAAGTGGGGCGACTAAAACACCTGCAACCACTGAATCTGAAAAAAAAGCAGATCCAGACAAAGCTAAAGAAGATGAGGTTGAAAAAAGTAAAGAGAAGATGGATAAGTTGAAAAAACTTAAGGAAGAAATTCTTGAGCTGGATAGTCTGATTAAACATTCTTTAGGAAGGAATTCAAAAATTACCTTCAAGGAAATGAAAAAGCTGGCACAAGGGGAATATGATAAACTTGAGAAAGAATTAGAAGATGAGAATAATAATGAAAAAGCTGAGAAAAGTGAGGCGACTAAAACACCTATATCCATTGTACCTGAAAAAGAAACAACTCCAGTCAAAGCTGAAGAAGATGAGGCTGAAAAAAATAAAAAGAAGATGGATAAGTTGAAAAAACTTAAGGAAGAAATTCTTGAGCTGGATGAAACATATAAATTGCTTGCCAGAGACAAAGTGATTGAAAAAGCTGCCTTATACAGCGTGATAAATGCAAAACAAGAGAAATATGATAAACTTGAGGAAGAATTAGATATGGCTAAACTGAAAAAACTTAAGGAAGAAATTCTTAAGCTGGATGAAAAATATAAATCTTCTACACAAAAAGAAGATCAAGCTGCCTTATACAGCTCGCTAGAGGCAAAAAAAAAGGAACGTACAAAACTTGAGGAAAAATTAGATAGTAAGAATAGTAAAAAGAATAAAGAAACAACTCCTGAAACAAAAACTGTACCAGAAACAAAGCCAGACGATAAAGAAAAAAAGAAAATCGAATCTCTAAGAATAACAGTTGTATTATTGTTAGGGCAAATTAAAAATGGAGATAGTGGGGCCATCAATACTTTACTTATATTGATAAATAGTCGAGCAGACACTATGAAAAAGCATGAGATATTGCCAATGGGTGAAAATCTCAAAGCTCAACTCATAATTCTATTAGAGACAGCAGAACAAGGAGATGAATTAGCTATAAAAAATTTAATTATATTCATAAATCTACACCAAACCGAAATATCAAAAGTAACAGAAGTAACGCCGAATACAACACCACAAGAAACTCCTCCTGGACCACCACCACCGATAGTAGTAGAACCTATGCCGATTTTTACGTCTGAGGATCTAAAAAAACTCGATGAACTGAGAGACTTATATCTAAAAGCAAAGAGAATGCGTGGAAACGTGTTTAGAGGGTTGTTTGGTAAAATGTTTGGAAGAAAATTGGAATTCGATGGGAAGAAAATGGATTTTGGCGGAAAAGAAGGTCTTTTAGAAATTGAAAAAATAAGAAAAGAATACCAAGAAAAGCTTTCTAAATATAGAATCTTGGAAATCAGAAAACATGAAGATGAAATAGTTCAGAAAATAAAAAAAGGAGAGATGACAGCAGAACAAGGCCGTGAACAAATAACTCAAAAAATTGTGGATCTTTTAAGCAAAGAGCAAGACAACATAGACAACAGATCTGTAAATGGTATTGAGAAAAATATTTTCGAAAAAATGAAAACTAAATGGAGACAGCTTACCAAGACTCGCTTGGTCACTGGCTTGCTTTTAGGTGGTGCTAGTATTCTTACTGGAGGTACTGCAGTAGGTGCTGGTATCGTAGGAGCTCGAGCAGTCATGGGTGGAGTAGGTACTTATGTGGGAGTAGAGGCTGGATTGGAACAATTTACAAAACTCTTAGGACACAAAGGAAATCTAGTACAAAAAATGAGTAAAGAATTGAAAAACAGAAATTTCATCACAGATGACGCTCGAGATATGTACTTAAATTCTATTACCCCTGAAGAAATCAAAAAAGAAGCAGCGAGACTACGAATGCTCCAAGTAGAAAAGGGTGTGGCAATAAAAAACTTACATACACGCGGAGATGAAGGAAAAATCGCTTTGATGATCCTAGAAAGAGATAATGCTTTAACAGCCAGAGAAGTTGTGGCTGGGGCGCGTTTAGACAACCCAACACTGAGATTTTCAAATCGTCTATCGAACAGATTAGCCACAGAAATAAATGGTATGAATGAGACAGTGGAATCAGAAGTAGATAAAGAAAGAATAAAGAAAATGTTTAGAAAAACGACAGCTGCCTTGGCTGGTGGATCTGTCGGGTGGCTGATCGGAGGAAAATTATTTGATACACCCACCATTACACCACCAACGCTAACATATCCAGGCCTGCCTGTATTTGCCCCAACGCCAACTCTCATTGATCATACTGTTGCCTATGGCGACAGTACTTGGAAAATCATTGAAAATCAATTGGACGCAGAACATTTATTGGAAGGGATGGATGAAGGAAAGAGAACTCATGTTATTGATGCAATAAAAGACATTTATGCAAAAATGACACCCACAGAACTGAAAAATTTGGGGTGGGCAAGTGGAGATATTAGAATTCTTAATCCCGGGGATGTGATACATCTATCTAGTGTATTTAACAATCCTACAATAATGTTACAAGCTCTCTCAAATTCGGAACATTTATCGTCTTCAGAAATAACTTCGATTATAAATAATAATAAAGAACTATCTACTTGGTTTGTAGCACACCATGCTGAATTAGCAGAGAAAGGAATACTTTTTGATGACACAGTGACAACAAAAATTCTACGAGGAAGAGCAGAAGATGTATTCTAATAAAACTTAACGTAGCTAAAAAAAGTCCCGAAGGGGACTTTTTGTTTTTTGTGTTAATAAATATCAAGGTGAAACCTTTTTGAATTCTTAAGGTTTCACCTTGATATTTACTTTGGATTTTTAGTGGAAAAATGGTATAATGTATGTGTTATGACCATACACGAATTTATAAAACAAAGGCCATATTTGATTTGGTATGTTAGCAAAGAAAATTTGGACAAGCTCGATGAAGCATCGATCGTAGAACATGTCCTCAATTATGGCAATTGGGATGATGTCCAGAAAATGATTCAAATCCTAAGTATGTCGAAGGTAGCTTCAATTTTTCGCGAAAAATCTAAACCTGATAAATTTAATCGACAGAATTACGATAAACAAGTTAGGAATTATTTTCAACTATATTTTGATAAATATTCAAGCATCACATAAAGAAATTTTAACTGAAGAACAATCAAATCTATTATCTTTATTGAAAGAATTTAATTACGAGATTTCTTATCCAGAAAAATTTGGATATTATTTAAAGCTCCCTACTCTTTTGACACTAGCTGCGATGAAGGCATTTGCCTTGAGCAGACGCAATAAATGGAAAGATTATGTTGATTTATATTTTATACTAAAAGATCATTTTACTGTGAAAGAAATATCTCAAAAAGCTGAAGAGCTTTTTGCTGGGGAATTTAATGCGAAAATTTTTCGTAATCAATTAGCCTACTTTGATGATATCAACTACACAGAAAAGGTGGAATATATGCCGGGTTTTGAAGTTCCAGATGATTTGGTAAAACAAAAATTAATTGATTTTAGTTTAGAATAGGCTCTTATTTAAAAGAATATGTTAGACTAGAAAAGTGAAACACCTAGAAGGTCTAAATAAAGAACAAAAGGAAGCGGCTATGCATATGGATGGGCCGCTTTTGATAATTGCTGGCGCGGGAGCGGGGAAGACGAAGACTATCACTCACCGCATAGTAAACTTGATCAAAAACGGCATCGCCCCAGAAAGAATTTTGGCTGTAACATTTACCAACAAAGCGGCCAAAGAAATGCGAGAGAGAATACTTGGAGCCATACAGGAGAATTTCGTCGGTGGGGCCGAGATGTTGGGATATGGAACCCTTGGGAGCAGAAATGTACCCGGAGGTACATTTCTGAACGACGACGGACAGAGAAAATTTTCAGCAGAAAATTTTCGTGGTGACAGAGCCCAACATCTCGGCCCCACTCCTTTTGTTTCTACATTTCACTCACTCGGAGTATATATCATCAAAGAAAATGCACGCCTGCTCGGACTGACAAAATATTTTACCATCATGGATGAACCCGACGCGAAAAGCTTAATCAAAGACGCTTTAAAAGAACTCAACTTTGACCCGAAGGAACACCCTCCAGCGAAAATCAAAAATATTATCAGTATTGAAAAAGGAAAATTTAATACTTTAGAAAAATATCGAGAAAATATTACAAACTCTTTTCAAGAATTGGTGGCAAATGTCTGGCGAATATATGAAGAGAAAAAAAATAAAGAAAATTCTCTAGATTTTGACGATCTTTTATTGAAAGCAACTAAACTATTAAAAGATAACGAGGAAATTAGAAAAATATACCAAGAACGTTGGTCCCATATTCACATAGATGAGTATCAAGACACGAATGAGGTGCAATATTTGATGTCGAAAATGCTCGCCGAGAATCATAAAAATATAGCCGTAGTCGGGGACAGCGATCAATTGATCTATAGTTGGAGAGGAGCAAACTTGAAAAACATTTTGAGTTTTGAAAAGGATTATCCAAATGCAAAAATAGTGATGCTTGAACAAAATTATCGATCTACAAAAAATATCCTCGAGGCTGCGAATGAAATAATCAAGAAAAATAAATATCGTCCCGACAAAAATTTATTTACAAATAACGCAGTAGGGGAGAAGATAGGTCTGTATGAAGCTCTTGATGAAACAGAGGAGGCGGATTTTGTGGCGACGAAGATTTTAGAATTGCAAGACAGTTCGGCAGAAGTGTCTCCGGACTCACCACGAAAATTTTCTGCTGAAAATTTTCTCTGTCCGTCGCCGTCGCTCCTACCAAGGGTTCCCTCGGAGACACTTCTGCCTGCCTTTTCTGAAATTGCAATACTATATCGAGCAAACTTTCAATCTCGCGTACTCGAGGAGGCTATGCTTCGTTACAATATCCCATACCAAGTTTTAGGTGTGAAATTCTTTGAAAGAAAAGAAATCAAAGACACTTTGGCTTATCTGCGAGTAGCTTTAAATAGAGATAGTTTGTCAGATATAAAAAGAATTATAAATTTCCCAGCGAGAGGTATAGGTAAAGTTACTTTGGTAAAAATTTTCGCTGGAGAGACAGGAAACTTGCCGATAAAAATGCAAATAAAATTAAATAGTTTTTATGACATCTTAGATGAAATAAAAACAGAGATAGGAAAATCCAAAGCAAGTGACATCATAAAATTCGTCATCAGAAAGTCTGGTATAGAGTCGGAATTAAAAAATGGCACTGATGAAGACTTGGAAAGACTAGAAAACATAAAAGAGCTTGCAACTCTGGCACTCAAATATGACAATTTAGAAGATGGAAAAGGGGTAGAGAAACTTCTCGAAGATGCTTCACTCGCTTCCGATCAAGATTCTTTGATGAATGAAGAAAATAAAAAAGAAAAAAAAGAGGGGGTGAAACTCATGACTGTGCATGCCTCCAAAGGTCTCGAATTCAAATATGTTTTTGTTACCGGTCTTGAAAATGGACTCTTCCCACATGAAAGACGCAATGAGGAAGCTGGCGCAGACAGGGAGGAAGAACGCCGGCTCTTCTACGTCGCTGTCACTCGAGCCAAAGAAAAATTATTCCTTTCTTTTGCGAATTTCCGTACAATATTTGGATCAAGAAATATAAATGCTCCTTCAGAATTTATTTCTGACATTCCAGCAGACCTACTCGAAAAAGAAGGGGAGAAAGGTGGAATAAAAACAATTTATATATAGAATTTAAATTACAAAACTCTTTCTTGACCCAACTTTTCAAAGGGTCGCATAAAAATCTGTTGATTTTTTGCTCCTTCTCGGACCGACGTCCTGCGAAAGACCCTTTGAAAAGTGCGCCTACGACAAGTTTTGTAATTTAAAATCTAAAAAACACGCCTGCAACAAGTTTTTTATGCTAATATACAAACAATGAAAATAAAAAAATCATTGGGACAAAATTTCTTAAAATCGGTTCCAGCCTTGAATAATATAGTCAAAGCAGGAGAGATAAAAAAAGATGATGTAATCTTGGAAATAGGTCCTGGTAAGGGCGCACTCACTGAGAAACTTTTACAAACAGGAGCAAAAGTTATAGCCGTAGAAAAAGATAATGATCTTTTTGAATTTTTGAAAGATAAATTTGCAAAAGAAATAGAGTCTCGTTCTCTCGTACTAGTACATGAAGATATTCTCGACTTTGATTGCGTTAGGCAAGACCTAACGCAATATAAAATCATCGCCAACATTCCGTATAATATAACTGGAGCGATTTTGAAAAAGTTTTTAACAGACAAACATCAGCCTACTAGCATGGTGCTGATGGTCCAAAATGAAGTGGCAAAAAGAATAGTGGCTCGCGATGGCAAGGAAAGTATTCTTTCTATTTCTGTAAAAGCTTATGGTGATCCGAAACTTATTATGAAAGTTCCAGCCAGATATTTCTCTCCTGCACCAAAGGTAGACTCGGCAGTCATCAGTATAAATAATATTTCAAGAAAAAATTTCATTACTTTACCCCCTCCGCCCTTCGATGAACTCAGGACACCTCCCCCTTCGCAAGGGGGAGGACGGAGCGAAGTTCAAAATAAAGCTTTGAACAGTCTGGAATTTGAGCAAAAATTTTGGGAAATAGTCAAAGCTGGCTTCGCTCACAAGCGCAAAAAACTGTCTGGCAACCTCAAACACATAGGAGTTTCCTATGGCATAGGAAACTCCTATGTGTTATTAGGGAACAAAAGAGCGGAAGAATTAACTCTCAAAGATTGGATAGAATTTGTAAAAACTTTAAGGTGAAACTTTTCTCGTACCCCCGGACCAAATATAACTTCCATTAGTAGACACAAACCAGACATTATTTCCAAAAACACTGTCTATTGGGGCCTGAATCTATCATCTATTGCTCTATCACTCCTTCCGCAAATCAGTTCACTCTCACCAAATCGTTGTGCACCACCATAACGACACTCAGGAATAACATCAAACGGTAGTGTATTACTGGTTCCATTAATATTTGTTATGGACACATCGTAAATACCTGTTTGAGTAGGTATGATAGGTAACGCGCAAGCAGCTCCAATCACAGGTCTCCAACAAGACTCGTAATTGCTAACCGGAACAGCAAATGTCAAGGTTTTTCCATCAGTAGACCGTACAGAATATTGAGGATTATTTTCACTTCCTAAATTACCAAACTTAATTTTATTTCCAGTAGGAGTAAATCCTGTACCTGTAAGTGTGACGGTATTACCAATAATTCCTGCAGTACCGTTTATGGATGTGAGAGTGCGGAGGGAAGGAAGAGGACCTACAGTGCCAGCGTCCTTCATAAATCCAATGACCATTCCTTTGTCTGCAATTGGTGCATTTACTTGCGCACGCACTTCGGCAATCTGAGTATATGAATTTCCATCTTTACTTACTTCAATCACAAATACTCGTGTATTAGTGAGACCGTAATTCATTACTGCTATTCGATCCAATGCTACAAGTTGACCAAGATCGAGAGTGATAACTTGTAAATCTCCTAACACTTCACAGGCACGACCTGGGCTCGTATCAGCACCTCGACCTGCTGTCGAGTCTGTATTTACAGCACAGGTGGAGACATGCTTTATAGCCCTCCAGTAAGTATTTTCATTGCGGTCGGTTAGATTGGAGGGGGTTTGGTACCCCGATTCATCCATATTTGTTATATTCACAGATATAGGGCTAACTTTAGTGTTATTTGCTCCTAATACTGTGATCTCACGAATTCCAAGAGGAAGTGTATCCCAATCTGCGATAGAAACTTTTACATATCGAGAGAGAGGAATAACAGGTAATACTACGATTGCTACTGTTGTAGTACATACCACATCTTTTGTCATCGTGCCCCAGTCATAATATGCATTATTGAAGGAGCCGAAGATATTTTGGTACTCAGTGTTTCCGACAGCTGTACCTGGTAATGTTTGTAGATAATTAAATTTACCTTGATTTTGTCTGTTTAAATCAAGAGCATTGGTCGCAGTGAAAGAAATATTTGCTGGAACATAATATGGATCACTTGGTGTACTGTATGCTGGGTTATTGAGTGTAACTACCCAATTTCCTCCAACATTTTTAGTAAATGTGTACTGATATTTGCCATTTTTAATAGCAGATTTAGGAGCTACACATGAAGTGGAACCACCTTGTTGTTCTGCAGTTACCACTGACATAGGCACGATACATTTTGAATTCAAATATGCACGAGTCTTTTCTGCTACTACACCTGTTCCTTGGGTAAGACCGAGAAAACTCAATATTTCAGTTTTATTTGCTTCTTGTAATCTTTTGACAGCTACCATTACAGTCGTGTCAAACACTCTACTTGTTTGGGACAAAAATCCCTCTTGTTTGAGAGCATAGGTGAGTGCAAATACTTCAATACCCGTACTGTTATTTTGTAATGTCTGAGTAAAAACATAACATTGGGGATTTGTTCTCGTGGTTCTAAATATAGGAGGGCGAGCTGTTATGCCATTGTCTATGAAATCCACTTCGTCATCTATCTCGTCTGGAATACCATCATTGTCTTTATCGAGAGAATAGACAGTCCCAGAACAAGATTGACCTGTGATAGTGCTGACCCCAGAAGTACTGGCACAACCTAGTATCCTGTCTCCGCTCGTACCACCTGTAGTATTACCTGCACTTCCAACATTTCCCCTGCAAGGACTCCCTGTAATCACACTAAAATTAGTCGTGCAGTTAGGGATGGTAGCGGGAGTACGTGTAGGATTTGGATCAGTAACCGCACCTCTATATCTAAGCTCTGTTGCTAAGATATTCCATCCTGGATTAACATTTGAAACGATCGCATTGCTACACCCCTCAGTTGTAGCAGTATTAGAAGAACCTGAAGCAACGATGCGTTGCATTTGTGCAGGAGTACAAGCTGGAGCTGCTTTAAATCCTGCAAGCAGATACGCGCCGTGACCTGGTGATCCATTGACTGTACAATCAGTACTTAAAACATAACCTTGACCTGATGTTGGATCTCTAAATCCTGCCAAACCAGACTGTATAACCTTGCAATCTATTTCATATCCCAATGCTTTTCCTTTAGTAATCGCTAAATCAGCACATTTTTGAGCGGCAACCATATCTGTACGAATTTCACCAGTACAAACATCGCTTGCTGGGGTAGGGGTAGGAGGAGTAGCAGGGGGAGTAGGGGTAGCAGGGGGAGTATTGCTAGAAACAGCAACTGGATTAATGGCACAACTGTTTAGTGAGGAATTCCAATATTGACCACTCGGACAACCTGAACTCTGAGGTAAATTACAAGTACCTGTATAAGTGCAAGTAGAAAACACAGCGTTAGCAGATAAAACCGGAACTAGGGCAAATATAACTAAAAAAAAGTATCTAAATATTATTTTTTTCATAAAGAATTATTTAAAGTAAGTTAACACCGTACTAATACTAGTATTATACTTTATATTTGTTATAATTCAATCATAAATAAATTAATTTGGTTCAAATATAAAAAGAGGATTCTTTTGATTGCTTTTGCAGTAGTTTTTTTATCTGTACTTTTTTTCGTAAAGAATAAAACATCTATAAAAAATATAATCACCGAAAGTTTGCAAGAGGGTGGTGATGGGCTAGTATACGACACGGAACCGCTCGCAAATCTGATATCCAAAGATGCAGATGGTGACGGCATAGTAGACTGGGAAGAAAATCTCTGGGGAACGAACCCAAATAAAAAGGACACGAACGATGACGGGATAGAAGATGGTAAAGAAATAGCCAGACTAAAAGCTGAACAGAATTTAAGTGCCAAAGGTGAGTCTTCTCTAGTCTGGGATGAAGCGAATCTGACAAAGACGGATAAATTCTCTCGAGAACTCATAGCCACCGTAGCCACCCTCAGCCAAAATGGTGGGGTAGACCAAGAAACCATCGATAAGATAGGCATTTCTCTGGCAGAACAAGTCAAAAATATGCCAGTAGAAAAAGTTTACAAACTTTCTGATTTAAAAATCATAAAAGATGAGAGTGTACGAGCTGTGCAGAGTTACAAAAATATAATGAGCAGCACTATCAATAAACACCAAACAAAACGTACGGCTATTGATATCCTAGAAGAATTCCTGGCTGATCAAAATAATATTGATCCGACAATATTACTCGAACTTGACCCAATAATATTGCAAACACAAAATGTAATAGGAGGACTAATCGAAATAAATACACCACAATCTTTATCTGTACTTCACTTAAATTTTATAAATTCTATCCAACAAATATTAGAAAATATAATTAACATAAAGCTTTATGACAGTGACGCAATCATGGCATTAAGTGGAATAAGCCAATACGAAAAAAATATTGAGATGTTAGATATGGCTACTAAGAATCTAGGGAATGCAATGATACAAAAATTGAATAACTAAAGAAAAAACTATATAATATAAAGAAAATGCAAACTAAAAATAATAAAATTATAAAACTCATCTCATCTTTTTTAATTATTGCAATACTAATGCCGAGTTTTTTATTTTTAAAACCTGAAAAATCCCATGCTCAAGCAGTTGTAAGTGATCCTGGTGCAACGAAGGCGGCGGTGGTGGGGGCGGTGGCGGGGAAGGTAAATGCAAAAGTAAATGCAACAAGTCTGGGCTTTAAAATTAAAGAGACAAGTATAGCAATATTGAAACAAATGGTTATAACTGTAAATAAAAGGCTCATGGCTGAAATGACAAAAAGTACAATAAACTGGATCAACGCTGGATTTCACGGTGCGCCACTTTTCTTGGAAAATCCAACATCTTTCTTTCGAGATGTAGGAAAATATGAGATCAAGAATTTCATTACAATGACAGGCTACGACTCAAATCGTTTTCCTTTTGGAAAAGGTTTTGCATTAAATATTATAGGATCTTATAAACAAAAATTTGAAGACAACGCACAATACACCCTCAGTAAAGTCATAAACGACCCAGCACTATTGCAAAGATACAGGACTGATTTTAACGTCGGGGGATGGAATGGATTTTTGACCAATACTATGTATCCCCAAAATAATTATATCGGTTATCAGATGCTAGCCACCGAACGGCTCGCCAGAAAACTAGAAGGTGTGGTCGAAACTAGTGCAAATAAAGTAAAAAAAGTCCTAGATCAAGGTATGGGATTTTTGTCTCCGCAAACTTGTCCTTCAAATCCTAATTATAATAATGGTAAAAATGAATTTCAGAAGCCAAGTTTCCAACCTAAAACAAAGTTTAATGAAAATTATTCCAGTGTTGCAGTCCCTGAGTTACCACCCCCACCAGATCTAACAACACCCCCACCGAGAGGATTACCACCCGTAAACCTACCACCATCACCATTTCCACCACCACCACGAGGTACTGGATCTGCATCTGCTCTTGATGGCTTACTTCTTGCAGTCGCTCCTCGCCCTCCTGCTCCTAATATTATACCTCCATTACCACCTTTAACATTACCTTCAGGACTACCTTTACCTCCCACTACAACACCTTCACAAAGAAATAGAACAACTCTCCCTAGAGGGTATAATTTTGATGATGATACATTTGCTGGTGGTGGAACTAGAGATCCAGAAAGAGAAGCAGGATATCGTGCAGAAACCATAAGATTTAATAACGCTCGTGCAGTAGAAAAAATAATGTGGGATGTAAACAACAATTGTCCAGGTGGACTCGTCGCTACCACTCCGGGTTCTGTAATAGCAAATCAGATAGCAAAAGCTATGGGAGCAAGAGCGGATCAAACCGTACTTGGTAGTGTAGTAGGTGACAGCATTACTGGATTGTCCGCTATTTTTGATGCTTTATTTAATAAATTCTTGGGTGAAGGATTAAATGCTCTGGCTACTAAGACAAATCGGAAACCTGTAGAAGAAGACTTTGAATATGAAGGACAGAGACTCGGAGTCGCAGACGATGACGTAAATAAGCCTTGGAGCACTGGTCCAGATGAAGAAATCTCTTTGGATGTTTTCAAAAAACAACTGGATGGATATACACAGAGGGTACGTGTAGGGAGCATAATAGAAAAAGATGAAGATGGTTCAGAAAGAAATGTTTCAGTTGCAGGACAAATAGTAATTGAAGTAGGAGACACCAGAAACACTATTGGACTTGGTTCATGTAGCACTCGAGAAAAAACAGTGCAAGTCAGTAAAGCTGATTGTGACAATGTGAGTAGAAACTTAAAAGATGCAAATGATGAAATCTACCCACCAGGAGAATGGACCGATGGAAATGGTAAAAAATACATCCCCGGAGATATTGTAAACACCCAAAGAGAAATCGCACTTATAGACAATCGCGCTATAAACGATCCCGGCATCATTCAAATGATCAGTAAAACTTGGCCAGAGATACGTGAACTCGATATGTGTATGCCAGGACCAAACATGGGATGGAAGGATAGATTAACAGAAGAAATGGATAGAAACAGTAGCAAGTTACAGGGAAGAATGAACGAGCAAAATGGAGAAAAAGCTGCTGCTGCTCGACTCGTCTATAATGAATTAGAATTTGCCGTAAAATCTTTCAAGGATTGGATCGATAATAAAATGCTAATGTCCCTAGGAGATTCCCAAATTTATATGGACGCCATAGACGAAATCGACACACTCTATCAACAATCAAAGGAGATTATTGATAGTAAGAGAATAAAAAATCAGGCACTGGCTAGATTGCTGTCAATAAAAGCCGACTTGGATAAATTGACAGATCAACCAGAAGTCGGTTCAAACGAAGAAAAATATCTGGTAGACCTGCGAAAAAAGTACAACCCGATCAAGATATCTATCTCAAATAGTTCAACTATAGAAAATACTCTAAACGAATTGAGTATGGCAAAAAATAAATACGAAAAAACTATAGCCTTGGTCACAAAATGTAGACAAGAAAGAAAAGCTAAAGGATGGGAAGAAAAGGGTGGACCAAATAGCAACCTTACTGCTTCTGGTATTGCAGATAAATTTCCTACCACATCTGGCACAGAACAAGACATATTCTGTGATGCACCGATCAAAGGTGGATATAACCATAAATCTTTTACACATGAAAACGACGGAAGTAGTGGTGCTTTTGGTGCAATACTGGGTGGATATTTAGGTGCCATCACCGGAGGAATAGGCATAATTCCAGGAATACTTATAGGTAGAGCATTGGGCAACAAACCAGATGGAATTGTAACACACCCTGATGTTCCTTATGTAAATGCCAAAGATGTATTGAAATGGCGTGGATCCCTTGGGGTATTTGGACATTCTGCTACTATGAAACTAAGTTGTGATCTTATTTATAATACACAGATAGTGGACTACAAAAAAGACCTCCCTGGATTAACACCAGTCATCGAAGCACCAATCATCGTAAACGATACTGACATTGGAATAAGATTAGGTACTTGTACTCTTTCTAATCCAGTCACTCCTGAACAAAAATTCACCGAATCGGAAGTATCAAAGGAAGATTGTGATTCAGTAAATGGTAGTACGTGGATACAAAGTCAGACAGAACCAACAACAAATAATGAAAATTAGTAATTAATTTTCGTGTTTTATGGAGTGAAAAAATACAAAACCTGACCTTTTATTCCATAAATTATGACTTAAAGGTAAATTATATTGACTTATTTTTTACCTTAGTATATAATTATATTGTGAAGAATTTAGTTAAAAGACAAATAGACATCGGAAGCTTTGTCCAAAACGGTAAGGTTTTGATCATCTATGGTCCACGACAGGTAGGTAAAACAACTATAATAAATAGTTTCCTTGAGCAATTCAAAGACAAGTATAGAGTCTATGCTGGTGATAGTATAACTACCCAAGAAATATTTTCATCTCAAAGACTAGAAAAACTAAAAGAACATGTCGAGGACCTCGACCTCTTGTTTATCGATGAAGCACAGAATATAAAAAATATCGGAATAAATCTCAAAATCATTATCGATGCCTACCCAAACCTCAAAATTGTAGTAACAGGGTCATCCTCTTTCGAACTTGCTGGTCAAATCGGAGAGCCGTTAATGGGTAGAAATATTTTACTTAATATGTACCCACTCACCGACTATGAAATCAGGAATTCTGAATACTTCAACCCCACAACACATCTCGATTACATACTCCGTTTTGGTAGCTATCCAGAAGTCATCCTGCAGGGCACCATCGAAGAGAAAATAGCCAAAGTTAAAAATCTAGCTGAATCATTTCTACTCAAAGATATTCTTAAATTTGAAAATCTAAAAAAACCAGAAATATTGCTAAATTTACTCCGCACACTCGCTTATCAAATAGGTAATGAAATTAGTATAAATAAAATAAGTAAAGAATTGGGAACGAGTAGTAAGACAATACAAAGATATATTTATCTATTAGAACAATCATTTGTTGTATTTAGACTGAAAAGTTATAACAACAATCTCCGCACCGAAATACGTAAAAAGAACAAGCTGTATTTCTACGACCTCGGTATTCGTAATGCCATAATCAATGATTTTACAGAAACAAACATTAATAAAAATGGTTTAATGCGCAGAGATCTCGGCAACTTGTTTGAAAACTTTGCCATCATAGAGAAACTTAAAAGTAACGCGTACAATGGAAAATTGTATCAAACGTTCTTCTGGAGAAATATCGAGGGTAAAGAGATTGATTATATTGAAAAGTGGAATCAAAATGCTGATGTTTATGAATTTACTCTTAATAATATGCAGAAGAAAAAAACTCCGAAAGTATTTATCGAGACCAACAAGAATCTCCAGATCAATTTTAAGGTTATTACAGTAGAGAATTACACAGACTTTCTTGGAAGTTAGTTAAAAACTAATGCTATAATAAAACGAAGAAAATAAATGAGCTTAGAATTTAGAAAAACTAGTCTCGTAATGAAAATACCAATAAAAAAAATATGCTAAAATTTAGTAATGAAGAATTTGAAAAAATTAAAATAAATGGAGAATCCTTTTATAAATCCATTACGGAAGTTTATTGTCCATATTTTAAGGAAAAAATAGCATTTAATGCTCAAGGGCTTGAACATTTAAAATATAAATATCGAGGAAAATCACGATTGGAACAAGATCAATATATGCGTTTCAAACTCATAAATTTAGCACCCGAAGTCATAAAAATATCATCTAGCTTACAAGGAATATGGGAAACGAAAAAATTTGAACACATAAAAGTTCATAGTAGGCTGGACAAAATCCTAAAAAATGTCACGTACTATGAATTTATAGCGATAATTAAAAGAAATAGGGTTAAAATTATTATAAAACAAATAGAAGATGGTAAAAGAATTTTCTGGAGTATTATTCCATTTTGGGGAATGAATAGAGAAACAATGACTAGAATATTTCATGATGGCAACCCGGAAGAAGATTAGAAACAAAAAATCCACCAAAAAGGTGGGTTCTTTGTGAGTGTTTGTTAACAGCTTAGTGCCGTAAGAGGGCGAACCCTACAAACACCTACGCATAGTATAGTAGAAATTAAAAACAATGTCAAACAAAAATAAAATACACAGCTAAATTCATATAACTAATGCTATAATAAAACGAAGAAAATAAATGAATTCAAATTTTAGCAAAACAATCCCCGTAGTGAAAACACCAATAAAAAAAATATGGTTATTTTCTTCTACTAGAATAATCCCATATCTACTCTTATTTCTAGTTTTAGCTGGGGGATTTATATAAAGGGAGAACGTATAGATATAAAATTAAAATTATGAAACGATACGCATTTATTGATGTACAGAACACAGAAAGCACTACTAATCAGCTTCTTGGTTTTGTGATTGATTGGAAAAAAATGTTTAAATATTTAAGAGAAAAATGGAACTGTGAAAAGATATTTTTTTATTCTGGTATTCAAAATGGTGATAATGTTAAAGCTTCAGAATACGAAGAATTGTCCAAGTTAGGATATACCGTACACGCAAAACCATATTTTATTTACAAAAATCAAGATCAGATTATTAAAATTTTATGCCCTAATTGCAACACAGGAATAACTCATAAAGTAAGTAGGGGAGTAAAGTGGAAATCAAATTGTGATGTAGAATTTGCTGTTGATGTAATAAATCAAATAGAAAAAAATGTGGGGTATTTGTTTTTTACTGGCGATGGAGATTTTGAATATCTGGCTCGCAATGTAGTCGAGAAAGGTGTAAAAGTTTATATAATTTCAAGTGCCAAGAAAATAAGAACTGCTCCTAGATACTTTACTTCGAGACTTTCTTTAAAGTTGCGAAATTTAGTAGCAGAAAAAAG
Source organism: Candidatus Nomurabacteria bacterium (assembly GCA_943354905.1). Classification (GTDB taxonomy): domain Bacteria; phylum Patescibacteriota; class Minisyncoccia; order Phycocordibacterales; family UBA9973; genus UBA9973. The sequence goes on along the minus strand of CALRDL010000001.1, from coordinate 66,279 downwards.
AAATCAAGTATTTTTTATTGATATAAATGACTGGAAGATGCAAATCAAGAGTGATGTCTAGAAAAAGGAAAACGCCGTACAGGCCGGCGTTTTCTAATGACTAATAAAGTATATATTAAGAAGATTTTTTGTCAATATAATGTTAAAATAAAATAAGTATTCAAAAAATGAGGTAAAAAAGATAAAATGCAAAATAATTTTAGAAAAACTAGTCCCGTAGTGAAAACATCAATAAAAAAAATGTGGTCATTTTCTACTACTAGGATAATCCCATATCTACTCTTGATTCTGGTTTTGGCTGGGATTTTTGGGATGAGGTTGTGATATAATATCTTATGATGATTGAAAAAGAAAATAAAAATATTGCCTTTGTAGATGGACAGAATCTGTATATGAATACAGCAAAAAAAGATATTGATCCGTGGAAAATTGAACTGGGTCGTTTTAGAATTTATTTAGAAAAAAAGTATAATGTTGATAGAGCATACTACCATCTCGGATATACAGATAAAAAATACCAAGATTTATATGAAAAAATACAAAAAGCTGGTTTTATTATAGTATTCAAACAACATAGTGAAGCTATGGTTGGACTAAAAAAGGGAAATGTTGATTCTGATATTATTTTTTCTGCAATGAAGCGTTTGTATAAAAAAGAGGATTTTGGAAAGATTATTTTGGTTTCAGGTGATGGAGATTATAAAATGTTGGTGGATTTTTTGATTGAAGAAAATAAATTTGAAAAAATATTATTTCCTGATAGAAAATTTGCTTCTTCTTTATATCAAAAATTAGGATCCGAATATTTTGATTATTTAGAAAACAATCATATAAAAGAAAAGATCGAGCTAAAAAAGAAAAGGGCTCCTTAGGTAGTTAGCCGTTCGGATCCCTTTTCGTCTGAATATATACATACTAACAAATGGAAAAGAAATGTCAAGTTAAAAAAACATAATGAATTCAAATTTTAGAAAAACAATCCCCGTAGTGAAAATACCATCCAAAAAAATGTGGCTATTTTCTACTACTAGGATAATTCCATATCTACTCTTGATTCTGGTTTTAGCTGGGGGGGTTGGGTATTTTTCTAAAACACAGGCACAGACACCAGCACCAGCAGATCCTAATCAAATGGGAAGATGTGCTTGGACCAATAGCAGGGGAGACCCCATGGAAGATCAAAGAAAGCGAGGTGAATGTACCTCAGGAAACATACCTGGTTCGTCCACTGTAAGGTTTTTGACACCTGGTACTATTGGAAATGCAATTGAAGGAGGGGGTGAGAAAGTGGCAGACAAACCCCCAGACGACACTGGTATAGGAAACAACCTACCAGATTGTATATTTCCTATTCCAAATATTGCAGGATGTTTAGTCAAAATATCTTATTTTCTTCTGAATGTCTTACCATCTTTTTTGCTCACTTATTCGGCGATGTTTTTTAATGCTATTGTGGCATTAACCTTAAGTGGTAAAATGATTAGTGGTTCTACTTTTATACCCACAGCTTGGGCCGTAGTCCGAGATCTTTCCAATATATTTTTTATTCTTATCTTATTATATGTAGGTATTCAAACTATACTTGGTATAAGTGACCACGCAAAAAAGATGGTGGTTCAAGTTATAATCATGGCATTACTCATCAACTTTTCAATGTTCTTTACGAAAATTGTCATAGACACTTCAAATGTTCTTGCCCTAATTTTCTATAATAAAATAAACACCGAGACGACCGTAGATGGAGTAAAGAAAGCATATTTACCAGCCACAAATACCGGAACAGAAAAAGATATATCGGGTGGTATGGTAAATGCTTTTAATCCGGGGAAATTATTGTCGAACGAATTCTTTGAGAATGCAAAAAAAAGAACAGATACGATAGCTGAGGCAACTACAGCTGGTGTGTTAGCTAGTGCTGGGACTGGTGCAGCTGCTGGTGCAGCTGCTGGTTCACCATTTGCTGGGATTGGTGCGGTACCTGGTGCGGTGATTGGTGCGGTGGGGGGTCTTGTATATTATTTTATACCGAGTAAGGAAGTACCGATAGCATTACTGTTTGGTATGATCGTAATCTCTGGAGCGATAATGCTTTTTGCCACATACGCATTTTTTATTGCTGGGATAAGTTTCCTCGGAAGACTCATAGAACTCTGGCTTTTAATAATATTTTCTCCTTTTGCGTTTATGTCTTTATCCTTGCCTAAATTAGCTGGAATAGAGTATGTAGGATGGGATTCTTGGTTAAAAAGATTGATCGAGGTATCCTTTATGGCCCCGATATTTATGTTCTTTTTATATTTTATATTTAGATTGATAAATGCAAATATATTTAGTGGATTGATGCGAAATCCTGCCGAAGCTTCCACTATGGAAACAGTTTTGTTTATCATAATTCCAGCACTTTTCATTTTAATACTTCTAATGAAAGCAACTGATTTCGCAAAAAAGGGAGGAGGAAAATTTGCAGAAGTGGCTATGGGTGCGATGAAAGCAGTTGGAGTAGTTGGAGGATTAGCCCTAGGTGGTGCTAGTCTTTTAGCTGCAGCAGGCATGAGAAAAGGTATCGGATCTACTGTAGCTGGTTTTTCAAGAAGTACTGAGGCCTTAAAATATGGTAAAGAATATCGTACCGCATCTGGAAACTTCAGCAAAGACTTGAATAGCTGGAAGAGTACTCCAAGAGCTGGACGAGGCGCTAAACCAAAATTAGAAACTTATACATCAACAATTACTGCTCCTACCAATTTAAAAGACCGAATAGGTGGAAGAATAAATGCCGCTCAATTAAAAAGAGAGGAAACTGCTCATGCTACAACTGAGTGGGATGAACTAAAGAAAAAAGTAGGAGCAGAAGGAGTAAGCAATGATAGACTCAGTGGTATGCAAGATAGTAAAATGCTAGAAACCTTTGCTAAAGAAAATCGTCCTCAAATAGAAAAAGATGTAAAGAGAGGTTCTGATGAAAAAGGTAGGGTACTGATTGACCCAAGAACAGGAATACCAATGGAAACTGAGAGCCAGTTTAGAACAAATAAACGTACAGCTGTTGAAACAAGTGTAAGGGCTATGCCAGGTATGGTAGACCCTATAACTCTTGACTTGACTAAACAAGGAGAATCTATAGTTTTAGAAACATTAAACGATAAATGGAATGAAAGATTAAGACAATTGTCTGAAGTAATAGCTAAAAATAGGTTTGGTCACATAGCAAACGAAGCAAAAGAAAAGGTAGGTATAAGAGAAAGAGTAACTGCAGCTTCAACAGGTGGAAATTACGATATACGAAATATTGCGGAACTGGTAGCTAAAACAAATAGCAAAACATTGGCTAAAGTTGCTACAATGATGACTGCAGGGCTTGCGATAGGTTTGCGTGCTGGATTTAAACAACTAAATGTAAACTATGGAAAAGGTGAAGGAAATGCTTTAAAAGATATTGGTAGTTTGATTACTGAGTCCTTAAAGGGTGTTAAAATTAATGTAGATCTATCTAGCGCAACAGAAGTCAAAAAAGATACTTCTCACGGAGGCGGAGGTGCGCATCATTAGTAGTGAAAAGTTTTTAAAGTTATCAAGTTCTTAAAGTTAAAAAATAAATGGATCCCGTTAGAAATCGCGAACGCATATAATAAAAATATTATGAAAATCAGAATAAATATTATTAATAAAATTAACAGGAACGTAGTGCAAGCGTACGCGTCCTATTTCTAACGGGATGGATAAACAAGAATTACAACAAAAAATAGCCCTATATTACTCAAAACTTCCACCAAACGTGCAAGAAGTTTTTTCCAGTATGATTTGGTTGGAAAGTTTAAAGACAATCAGTGCGAAATATTCTTTGAATGAGGAACAAATTGGAATTTTGGGTTCTAATACAACTTTGGTTCTCTTGGGCATCATTCATCCGGATGAATATCAAGAAGTCTTAAAAAAAGAAATTTCTATCTCTAGCGAAAAACTAGACCAAATGCTTTTCGAAATAAATGACTTAGTAATAAAAAATGTTCGTGGTGATTTGGTTAAAAGTTATAACGCAAACTTGGCTGATGTAGTAGAGGAAAGTGGAGGAGAAGATATTTCAGAAGAAAATGTGAACGAAACAAATATAAACATAGATGAAGAGAAAAACGAAAGATTTTCCAAACTTCCAAAAGAAATATTGAAAGTCGTTTCGGATTCAAATTATCAAGCTACAGTTTACAATATATCCAAAAAGTACAATTTAAATGTATCTCAAATGGGAGTTTTTGAAAAAGCAGTTACGAATTTGATCATTGGCTCCATCAGCCCTGAGAGATTGGAAGATTATTTAAATGACCACTTGGATATATCTAGAGAGAAATTGAAAGGTATGGTGGGCGATGTCAACGAAGAAATTTTCAAAAAAATCAGAGAGAAGACAATGTTGCTTGAACAGCCAGCCCAACCGATACTCATCCAAAAATTATCTGGAATAATGCACAACAAAACGGTAGAAACAGAACACACCTTGAAGAATCTTTCCTCTAGCACAAAAGAAAGTACAGCAACGAAAACAAACACGGTGCCTTACATAGACCCCTATAGGGAAATACCTGAATAGGAAAGATTCTAAATTACGAATTAATAATTACGAATTACGAATTGAAAGAAAACATAATACAACAAAAAAGCTATAAATTTGCAGTAAGAATTATTGAATTATATAAATATTTAATTGGAATAAAAAAAGAATTTATTTTATCTAAACAGCTTTTAAGAAGTGGAACATCAATCGGTGCAAACATAGAAGAAGCACTAGGTGGTCAATCGAAAAAAGACTTCATCTCAAAATTATCCATAGCCTACAAAGAAGCTCGAGAAACAAAATATTGGCTTTCTCTATTAAGAGAAGCGAAATACATGACTCAAGAAGAACTTTCTCCTGTTTTTAATGACTGCGAAGAAATACTAAAAATAATAGGAAAAATACAGAAAACCGTAAAATCAAGAATGGCAAATGAGTAATTAATGTTATAATAAAATAGTCGATTGATAATTTATAATTTATGAGTTAATAATTCGAAATTCGTAATTGTTAATTCGTAATTGACTCAATGCAATTTAAAGTTCCACAATTTTTAGATATAGAAGACAAAATATTTGGGCCATTCACCTTTAGAGAATTCATATATCTAGCTGGAGGAGGGGGCTTGTGTTTTGTTCTCTATAAATTGCTTGGACTCACTCTAGGGGCAATACCAATACTTTTGATCGGAGGATTTTCTGCCTCACTTATTTTTTACCGACCAAATAACAAGCCCTTCATAAATATGATAGAATCTGGATTCTATTATTTTTTACGCGATAAACTTTATATTTGGAAAAGGAGAGAGAATTTAATTAAAAATGATCAATTACGAATTACGAATGAGGAAGAAAAAAGTAAACAAATGTTAGAAAATAAAGTAAAATTCGGGGGAAACAGATTGCGAGATTTGGCTTGGAGTCTGGATATACTAGACTTAAACAAACACAACAATAATTAAGAATGAACAATTACGAATTAACAATTAATAATAAAATATTTGAACAAAAATTCGTAATTCGTAATTCGTAATTTTAAATTGATTTATATGGCCTTAAACGCAAAAGCAACTCAAGAGTTTGTACCGATCAAGGAAGTCCGTGATGGTATTATCATACTCAAAAATGGTGAGCTCCGAGGGATAGTATTGGCAACTTCTGTGAATTTATCTTTGAAATCAAGTGATGAACAAAAGGCTACCATAATCCAATTCCAAGATTTCTTGAATACTCTTGATTTCCCAATCCAAATATCCGTCCAGTCCAGAAAGTTAGACATTAGACCATATCTACTTACTTTGGAAGAACGAATGAAACTACAAAGTGAGTCTTTACTCAAACTACAAACCAAAGAATACATAGACTTTATCAGGAATTTCACTGAAACAGTCAGCATAATGACAAAGAACTTTTTTGTAGTTGTACCTTACACGGACACCATATTAAAATCAGATTCTGGAATATTTGCAAAAATATCTGGTATATTTAGTGGAAAAAATAAAGAAGAAGCAAGAGTGGAAAAGCAAGAAGATTTTGAAGAAAAAAGATCACAGCTAGAACAAAGAGTGGGGGTTATTCGCCAAGGTTTGAGTAGATGTGGGATAAAGTCAGCTCAATTGGGTAGTGAAGAAATCGTAGAAGTTTTTTATAAAGTTTTCAATCCCGGCGAGGTAGAGGGGAAGATACAGATGGAGTAGTGTTATACTAAATTTATGGGAATCTTAGACACATTATTTAAAAAAAAAGAAAGTGGTTTTGGAGGAGGTAGTATGAATGTTTCTATTCCTCCAGTTCTACCAGAACAGATCTATGAAAAAGCAAGCTTGGAACTTCAAGATGTCATCGCTCCATCAGCTTTAAAAATAGAATCTAAGTCAATAAATTTGGGGGATAAAATAGCCCGCACATTTTTTATAATATCCTATCCGAGATATTTGACCGACAATTGGTTTTCTCCGATAATAAACTTAGACAAAATTTTTGATATTTCAATTTTTGTCCATCCGATAGATACAGCGATCATATTGCGACAATTTCAAAAAAAAGTTGCCGAAGTGCAAAGTCAAATAAATGTACGCCAGGCTAAAGGCATGGTGCGTGATCCTATGCTCGATACAGCTTATCAAAATCTAGAAGAACTTCGCGACAACTTGATCCAAGCTCAAGAAAAAATGTTTGATGTGGGAATATATATCACCATCTATGCAGACAATGAGATGGAACTCTTTAAGATAGAAAATGAGATAAAATCCATGCTGGAATCTAAATTGATCTATATCAAACCAGCTCTTTTCCAACAAGAAGACGGTTTTAAAAGTGTCATACCTATAAATACTGACCTATTAAATATTCATCAAAAATTAAATTCACAACCACTCTCTAGTGTTTTCCCATTTATTTCTTTTGACCTCACTTCTGATAAAGGAATTTTGTATGGTATAAATAGACATAATTCGTCCCTCGTTATCTTCGACAGATTCAGTCTAGAAAATTACAATTCAGTAACTTTTGCTAAATCCGGATCAGGAAAATCTTACGCCACAAAACTCGAAATATTGAGATCTCTGATGTTTGACATTGATGTCATCGTCATTGACCCAGAAAAAGAATATGAATTTTTATCAGAAGCTGTGGGTGGTAGATATTTTAATATTTCACTTTCTTCCGACCACCATATGAATCCTTTTGACCTGCCTATCCCTCGTGAAGACGAGACAGCTGAAGATGTTTTGCGATCAAATATCATAAATCTAGTAGGACTTTTCAGATTGATGTTGGGTGGACTTACCCCAGAAGAAGATTCTATGGTGGATCGGGCTATATCTGAAACTTACGCCATGAAAGATATCACACCCGAATCAGATTTTTCAAACATTGAGCCTCCACTTCTCTCAGATTTTGAGATGGTATTGGCAGGTATGGACAACAGCGACTCTGTAGTCCAACGTCTAGCAAAATACACTAGGGGATCTTGGTCTACATTTTTAAATAGGCCAAGCAATGTAGATATAAACAAAAAGTTTGTGGTCTTTTCAATACGTGATATGGAAGATGAATTAAAACCTATAGCTATGTATATCATCATGCACTATATCTGGAATACTATACGCAAAAACCTCAAAAAAAGATTACTCGTAGTAGACGAGGCCTGGTGGATGATGAAATCTGAAGACACAGCTTCTTTCTTATACTCTATTGCCAAAAGAGGTAGAAAATATTATCTCGGACTAGCGACCATCACTCAGGACGCTGCGGACTTTATGAAATCTCCTTATGGAGTACCCATAATTACAAACTCTTCTATCCAGATACTCTTGAAACAATCGCCGACTACGATAGATATATTGCAAAAAACTTTTAACCTAACAGACGAAGAAAAATATCTACTCCTAGAATCAGATGTGGGGGAGGGTATATTCTTTGCTGGATTAAAACATGTGGCTATCAAGATCATATCTTCATATACCGAAGACCAGATCATAACCTCCGATCCTTCACAAATACTTATAAACAGAAAAGCCAAGGAGGAACACGAAGAAGCAGAAATGAATAGCACAGGCTCTAGGTTTTAGACATAGGCTTTAGTAAATAAAATGCTATAATTAAAATATGAGTTTCAGAAATTTTTCCCTAAAGCTATTTCTTTTTCTTGGAATACTTTTTATAATTTCAGCTTCAAATGTATATGCTGCTTCTCCGAGTAGTATTTTGGTTGATGTAATTCCTACAAACCCAAAGCCATACGAAGACGTGACTATCACTATAAATAGCTATGCGAACAACTTGGATAGTGTAGGTATAAATTGGTCTGTCGATGGCAACACCAAAGCCTCAGGAATAGGTAAAAAATCTTTTATGTTAAAAGCTGGAGGAGTTGGGAGTCAAAATAGGGTTACAATTACCATCTCTCTACCAGAAGGTGTGATAGAAAAAAATATAACAATACGACCATCTGTGATGACTTTATTTTGGCAAGCTACGGATTCATATGTCCCACCATTTTATAAAGGCAAGGCTATGCCGACTTTAGACAGTGAGATAAAGATAGTGGCTATGCCTGAGATAGGCAACCCTAAAAATATGACTTATTTTTGGAAGAAAGATTATACAAATGACCAAGACGCTTCGGGTTATGGTAAGAATTCTTATCTTTATGTAAATGATTATTTAGAAGATTACAACAATGTCTCGGTAGTAGCGTCAACAATAGACCAAAAATATTCTTCCGAAGCAAATATCGACGTCGGAACGATCGATTCAAAAATATTGTTTTACAAAAACGATCCAAAACTAGGGACCATTTTTGAAAAAGAAATTGTAACTCCATATCGAATCACAGAGAAAGAAATAATAATAGCTGTACCTTATTTTATTTCTCCAAAACAAATAAATCACCCGAGCCTTATCTGGAATTGGTCAATCAATGATAATTCTGTCGATGTTCTATCTTTCAAACCAAATGAGATGCCCCTACAAATCCAGTCTGGAACTTCAGGAACTTCCAGATTAAAATTAACCATAGAAAATATGGACAGAATTTTCCAAACAGATAGTAAAGAATTGAGTATAGAATTTTAAATCATAGAAAATGAAAAAATTATTCAAATATATTTTAATAATCATAGCTCTTGTCGGAGTATTTGGAACGACTGAATACGCAAATGCACAAGCAACTGGAAAATGTTATTGGAAACTAACCAACACAGAGCACTCCACGATTACTGATCAAAATAGGTGTTCGTTTAACAGAGTTTATTGGAAACCAACAGCGCCAGTAATAACGCCAACAGCGCCAGTAATACGTGGAACTTGCTATAGCAAAGACGCGAGTGGAAAATCAGTTACATATTATGGCTGGGAGGAACAAAGTTGTAAAAATAATAACTCTAGTGCGAAATGGGAACCATCAGATATGCCGAAGGGTGTCTGCGTCCTTCCAGACAATCCCATCAGGAACTCGGGCTGGTCAAAAATGGCTTGTGATTTAAGCTCTGGGACTTGGGCTTCATCTTTAGATGATTTTAAATATAATTTTTTAGCTCCACTACCTTGCGAAGATGGCATGCCTGGTTGTGTGAGTGGAAAACTCATAACTTTTGACCCTGAAAGTAAAAAAGGTGAAGCCAATACAAATTTAGGTAAATATTTAAATATAATGATAAGAATAATTATTGGTTTGTCTGCGGTAGCAGCTGTGGCTATGATAGTAATCGGTGGAATACAGTATATGACGAGTGAACTCATGAGTAGTAAAGAAGACGGAAAAAATAGAATGACTAATGCAATTCTGGGTTTAATCATAGTTCTCGGGTCATACGCTCTTCTGTATACCATAAATCCAGACTTACTAAATTCGGATGTTGAAATACAAGATGTTACAATATATGCAGATTTGAGTGCTGATAGTACACCACAAACACCAGTAAATGGTAAGTACACTGACAGAGGTGGTCAAGTTTATGATACTGCAAATGCCAATAGTATTGATTGGGTAGCAAGAGCAGGACAAGAAACACCTCTACCAGCTGGAGTAACTGTATTAAATCCTTCTAAATGTATTAAAGTTGGGCAACCAAGTTGTACCTCTATTAGGGGATTCAGTCTTGCTGTAATAAACCACATATTAACCAACTGCCGAGATTGTAGAACACTATCAATTCAAGGTGCCACAGAATTCTGGTTGCATGGTGGAAGCCCTAGGGGTACCACACACCAAATTGGTAGTCCGACAGTGGATCTTGGAATAACAAACCCTGCATTAAATAGCTATATACGAAGTGGGCAGTGTAGTACTGATAAGTGGTGTCAAAAAGATGGTATGTGGTATTTGGATGAAGGGAATCATTGGCATGCTAGTGGTAGTTCTAGAAGTTAATTCTATGTCAAAAAGAAATTTTATACTTTTAATAATAATCTTGAGTCTAGTGATAGCCCTAGTCGTTTTGTTCTTGTATATGCAACCGAGAGGGGACACATCTGGGGTTCCTGACAGTGGTGGCACAAATTTTCTTTCAAGATTTAATCCATTTAGAAAAGATAATACACCTCCTTCAAATCCTGATAAAGACCTTCCACCAATAAATATAGATGGCGAGGTAATTATACCAGATAGTCCAATTCCAAAATTAAGAAAAATTTCCACTATGCCGATAGCTGGTTATGGAATTTTTTCTAAGGAAAGATTTAAAGAGATACCAATAATAGAATTAACCCTAGATCAAAATAACCCCTCCCCAACCCTCCCCAAAGGAGAGGGAAAAACCGCGACTCCTCCAGCACCTCCAGAAAATACGACTACAGAAAAAAAGAAAACACCAGCTTCACTAACTCCTCCAATGCCTCCAACTCCAAAACCAACAGAATTTACAGAAGCTGTCCGATACGTAGCTCGATCAGATGGTTCGATTTATCAAACTTTTCTAGACAAAATCTCTGAACGAAAATTTTCTTTACCAACAATACCGAAAGTATACGAAGCGTATTTTGGCAATCATGGACAAACAGTCATTTTGCGTTATCTAAAAATATATGGTGACACCATATCAACTTTTGTTGGTAATTTACCCAAAGAAATAGTAAGTGAAACAGAAACAGGGGATAAAGAAATAAAAGGAACATTCTTACCAGACAATGTGCAAGATATAAGTATTTCACCTGATACTTTAAAAGCTTTTTATCTATTCACAAACGGAAATACTTCTGGAGAAAATATAATAGGTACGATTTTAAACTTAGTAGACAATAAAAAAGTTCAAATATTTGATTCTGATTTTACTGAATGGTTATCTCTCTGGCCAAATGATAAACTCATCACCTTGACTACTAAAGCTGATTCTAGAGCCACAGGACACGTGTATACAATGGATCCAAACAAAAAAAATCCAACCAGAGCTTTGGGTGACATAAATGGACTCACGACTCTCAGTGGTCCTGATGGGAAAATAATCCTTTTTAGTGGTACTGACCTAGCTTTAAATGCATATCAGACCGACACAAGAAATTCTATTTTGCTCGGAGTTAGAACTCTCCCAGAAAAGTGTGTTTGGAATAAAATAGGGGATAATATCTATTGTGCTGTACCAAAAGTCATACCATCTGGTCAATATCCAGAGACTTGGTATCAAGGAGAAGTATCTTTTAGTGATGAATTATGGAAAATTAATATTAAAACTGGGAATGCAACCATACTAGCAGATCCGATATTGGCAGGAGAAGAGATTGATGGTATTAAACTCGCAATAGATGAAAATGAAAATTATTTACTTTTTGTAAACAAAAAAGATTCTTATTTGTGGAAATTGGATCTTAAATAATTAAAAATTAGAAATTACGGATTACGAATTTAAATCGTAATTGATCATTCGTAATTCTAAATTGTTCCAACGTACTTTATAACCACCCGACGAGATGGGCCAAAACCCATAGATTCAGTTTTTAGATCTGTAGCATTAGATAAAAATTCATGGACTATTCTTCGCTCAAAAGCTGACATAGGGTCGACTTCGACATTAGCCTTGAAATATCTAGCTCGCTCCGACATCATATGAGCAATAGCTTGAGTATTTTCTACCCGTTTTTTTTGAAAACCATTTATATCGATTAAGATCGAACCCTCTGGCCTCACCCCTTCGCCTCTCTCCGAGTCTTGGAGAGGATTTCCTGAGAGATTCTTTTCCACCATCCTACGCACAAGATGATTGAGTGCATAAAGAGCTTCAGCATCATTTGAAATAAAAAAATGTGGTTCTTTTACTTCAATAGAAAACCATTTATTTAAACCGTCTTTTTCTTCTAAAGAAATACTTTCTACATTCACTTTTATTTTTTCAAGTAATTCTTTTATTAAATTTTGAATATCTTGATCATTCATATACTTTTTACTTTTTAGAAATAAGAACTTTTACTTCTTCATCTAAAACACTCTTCTCATTTTTGTTCACATATATTTGCTGACCTACAGCAAAAAGGTTGCTGGTAATCCAGTAAAGCGCTACGGCTCCAGAAATAGTATAAGCAATAAAAGCTACCACGAAAGGAAAAACATATTTCATTTGCATATTCATACTTTTCCCAAAGCTCTCAGCGAAAGTAGGGGAGGAGGAGTTTTTTATTGCCGGAGGTTTCGGCATAAAATATGCTTGCAGGTATTGCGAAACTCCAGCCAAGAGAGCTAAAAATAAACTCTTTCCACTTATCTCTAAAAATCCCAAGAAAAGCATATTCATTTTTTCTGGAACCTTAATAAAAGAATATAATAGTTCACTGTCAAAATTTATACCCTTAAAAAAGACATAGTATAAAGCAAAGATAATAGGTAGTTGAATTAGGATGAGCAGACATCCAGAAAAAGGATTAGTTTTGTGTCTTTTATAAAGTTCAAAAGTCATCTTGGCTTGTTCTTCTTTACTGGCTCCACTTTCTTTGATTTTATTGATCTCTGGAGCAAGTAAATTCATGGCCACCTGACTTTCAATAGATTTCTGAGAAAGAGGAAAGATTAGTAATTTAACTAAAATAGTCAAGATTATCACGGCTAAACCGACATCTCCTCCAGGCACAACAGAGACTAAAAAGGCTAAAGCATTTAGTAGTGGTCCATATAAAACAGTGTTCCATATATTTGAAAGCATTCTCTATCTTACCTTGAAGTGAGATTTTTAGCAAAATCTCATCGTTTTTAAAACCTGCAATGGTTTGCCTTGCAGATTTTAGCTTAATGGGTCAATATGATTCTTTTGCCACGGATGACAACGCAAAATACGAAGAAAACCTAGATAAACACCTTTTAGTAGCCCATATTTATGAATTGCTGTTTTCGTATACTCAGAACAAGTCGGATAAAAAACACAACCAGAAAAATTAAAAAAACCCAAATAAACAAAATATTTATTGATAGGTGAGAGAAATCTCTGATATAAACTAATAAATTTTACTAAAAATGTTTTTAATTTCATTTTCTATAACTACGACATCATCTTCATTTTTCTTAAAAAGAAATACACCGATAATACCAAAAGGGGATTGATTTATCTTTTTTAAAACAGAATACCCAAGTCTACGGAGAAGATTCCTCCGTACTGCTGACTTAGCCACACTTTTGGGTGCGATAAAAGATATCTTCCACTGATTTGAAGGGGTTTTAATAAATTTAAAATTGAAAGTTGGAGAAGATATAAACTTCCCCGACTTAAAAATCAAGTCTACGTCCTTCGAACTCACTCTATTTTTCTTTGAAAGCATTTAAGGGCGAGATTAAACAGCCAGTTTCTTTCTACCTTTCTGGCGTCTTCTTTTTATGACCTTTTTTCCTGTCTTGATGCGAGATCGAACCAGAAATCCATGAGATCTGGCTCTCTTTCTTTTTTTAGGTTGGTATGTAAATGACATATAGTTAGTCTATAATAAAATTACACTTTAAGCAAATAAACCTCACCCGACCCAGAAGAATCTGGGCCACCCTCTCCTTTTCAAGGAGAGGGGCTGGGGGTGAGGTTTATGCACAGATTATCAACAGAGTTAATAAGGTTTTAGTTAGTTTTATTTATGACACAAATAGTATAATATTGAATCATGAATATAAAACAGCTTTGGAAAAACTGTCTAGTAGAGATTGAGGCTGGTATGTCAAAAGCCAACTTTAGCACTTGGTTTAAAAACACATCAATCGTAAGAGAAGATGTGGGTATTATTTATATTGGAGTACCAAATGAATTTGTTCGCGACTGGCTTATAAACAAATACCACAAACTTATCACCAAGACCATCGCTGATGCTTATGAGAATATGCGAGCGGTGGAATACATCATTATAAAAATAGAAAATAATAAAGAAGAAGAAATGCTTCCAACAACAAACGAACCTTATGTAAATAAAGAATTACCACTAAAAGACTTATATATCAATCCAGACGACAACCTAAACCCTAGATATCACTTCAATTCTTTCATTGTTGGTTCTTTTAATGAATTAGCATATGCCGCCGCCCAAGCCATAATAGAAAACCCGGGTACCAAATATAACCCTTTTTTCATTTATGGTCCGACTGGACTCGGTAAAACCCACCTTATTCAAGCTGTGGGGAACGGAATTAAAGAAAAACACCCAAATAAAAAAGTTCATTATATGACTTTAGAGAAGTTCGCTACAGATTTTATAAACTCTCTCCAAAATAATAAAGCGAACTCTTTCAAAGAAAAATATAGAAAATATGATCTTCTTATTATTGACGATATACAATTTATTGGAAAAATGGAAAAAATTCAAGAAGAATTGTTTCATACTTTTAATACTTTCCATGAAAACAATAAACAAATTATATTTTCTTCAGACAAGCACCCAAACTACATCCCAGAGCTCGCAGATCGCTTGAAAACGCGTTTTTCTGCAGGAATGATAGTAGACATATCTCCACCAGAATACGAGCCTCGTTTGGCCATTTTGAAAGTTAAGTTAAGGGAATTTAACATCGAGCTAGATCAAGAAATCCTAGAATACATAGCTTCTACAATAGATGGCAGTATTCGAGAACTTGAAGGGAGTTTAAATACAATAGTCTGCCAATATCGTCTTAGAAATAAACCTCTCACACTGGCTGAAGTAAAAAATCTTCTAAAGAACAATATGCGACCAAAGAAAAACATAGCTATCAAAGATGTTGTAAAGATGGTTAGTGAGTATTATAAACTAGAAGAAGAGTCTGTTTATGAAAAAACTAGAAAAAAGGAGATAGTCAAAGCTAGACAAGTGGTTATGTATCTTCTACGAGAAGATTTCAATGTTTCTTATCCACTCATTGGACAAAAACTAGGGGGGAAAGACCACACCACAGTCATTCATTCATGTTTAAAAATAAAAAACGACTTAAAAGATGACCCGCAATTATTACAAGAATTAGAACAAATCAGAATTATGTTTAAATAAACGTTTACAACTATCTGAAAACTCAGAGATAAGTGCAGAAAAAATGTGGAAAAGTGTTAGAAAAAATGTTAATTAAATCTAATAAAAAACCAAAGAAATAAAATAATAAACAAAAAATAATTTCATACCCAAACTTATTAGATTTTAATTAAATAAAAAATATTAAAAATAATCTTATTTAATAAACATAAAATCCACTTATCCACTTATCAAGGTTACTAATAGTATTAATAAATTTAAATATATAATATATAAACATATGAAACTCGAATGTAAAATTGAAGAATTAAAAAATAAGATTTCTCAAGTTGAGAGAATTACTGGGAAGAATCTAACTTTGCCTGTTTTGAGTTCTATACTTCTCATTGCTTCTGATAAATCTTTAAAACTAAGATCTACTAACCTAAGTCTAGGTATTGAAGTTGAGATACCAGCTAAAGTAGAAAAAGAAGGGATCGTAGCTATATCTGGATCAGTTTTAGGAGGTATATTTTCAAACGTTATCCAAAATGAAAATATTTTTCTTGAGAGTGTGGATGGCAATCTTTTGGTTACAGCTAAAAAAAGTAAAATAAAATTAAAAGGTCAACCACACGATGATTTTCCTACCATACCTAGGGTAGAAGGAGTTAGTTTTGAAATGGATTCTAAGAAATTAATCGAGGGTATAAAATCAGTATATTATAGTGCCTCAGTTTCAGATATAAAACCAGAGACATCTAGTGTTTTTATTTATACAAATGAAGAAAATTTAGTTTTTGTTTCCACAGATTCTTTTAGACTGGCAGAGAAAAAAATAAAAATCAAAAATCTTCCTGAAATCTCAGGTATACTCATTCCTTTTAAAAATATTCCTGAAATTATGAGGATATTTGGAGATTTTAATGGAATTTTGAAGGTGTGTTTTAATAAAAATCAAATTTCATTTTCTTCCGACAATCTTTATTTGACTTCTAGAATTATAGATGGGGTTTTTCCAGATTATCGTCAAATAATACCTAAAAATCCAGGTACAAATGCTGTTGTTTTGAAACAAGATTTATTAAATGCTCTAAAAATCTCAAATATATTTTCTAATAAGTTTAATCAAGTTAATTTAAAAATTTCTCCGCAAGAAAAAGTTTTTGAACTTTCTTCCGCCAACAACGATGTTGGAGAAAATAAGACACATTTAGATGCTTCACTTACTGGAGACAATATAGAGCTTGGTTTTAATTATAAATATTTTTTGGATTGTTTTCCATCCATTACCACAGATAGTATGTCTATTAAGTTTTCTCTAGCCTCTGGGCCGATAGTGGTTTCTCCTGTGAATGATCCATCTTTTACTTATCTTATAATGCCGATGAATAGGTAGGAGTAGTTATAAAGTTATAAAGTAAAACGTGATAGAGATTAAAGACTTATTAGCTAGATTTCAAAATATTCTCTTATCTGAAGAGGGCAAGAGAGATTCAGTCGGAAAGATTATTTCTAAAGTTATTGGAGTTGAAATAAAACTCGAAAATATAAAAATAAAAAATAATATTATTTATTTAGATATTAAGCCTATTTATAAAAATGAAATATTTTTAAAGAAAGAAGAGATTTTTTACAGATTGCAAGAATTTCTAGGTAAAAAAACTCCAGAAAACTTTAGATGATAAAGTAATAACACACTATCGTGATCGCGAATAGTGTTATGATTTAGTCTTTCACCGAGAAAGTAGTAGTTACTATGGTGCTATTGTAGACAGTATCATAAACTATGATTTTTAACTCATTTTTTTCTTGGATATTTTCCAAATCTTTTGGAGTGAAAGAAAATCCATACCTGAGATCATTTTCTCCCACATAAACATCGTTTATAAATATATCAGCTTTTAAAAGAGGGTAATTTCCAGCACTAGTTAACTTTATATTTATTTTTTGGCTGGCTAGGTAGGTTGTTTCTTGATTTGGTTCAATGATCTTGACTACTGGCTTGTTTGATTCGGTATGGACGTCATCAGACATACTTGGTTTTTCATTTTCAGTGACTACCTTATATTTATATCTATTTTGTGCCCACCAATTTTGGATAGGAATATCAAAATGAGAAAATTGTCTATCGTTATCATTTTTTGGTGCTGGGCCGGTGATATTATTTTTATCTACCCAATATAATATAGAATGCACATTAGTTATTATTTTTTCTTCTAAAGTTTCTCTCGGAGTAAATTCAGTCGCTAATTTTCCAGAAATTTTATCTATGAAAAAATTGTCATTACCAAGCCAGCTCCCACGCAAAACTGGTTTTGTAGTTACAGGGTCTACTCCTAGATCAGGATTTTCAAATTTTTCATTTGGTAGAGTTTTTAAAGCCTCATTTATAAATTTATTCCAAATAGGTCCGGCCATAGAGACACCTCCTTTTTTCATTGGTGTATTGTCGTTGTTTCCAGCCCATACTCCGACTGAGATAGATGGAGTGTATCCTATAGTCCAAGCATCTTTGTTGTTGTTTGTAGTTCCAGTTTTTACAGCTACATCTCTGTTTGGTATATAGAGTACAGAGCGTATTCCAAAAGTTGGTATACGAGCCTTCTCATCATTTAAAATATTGGAAATAGTCAAAGCTGTGTTTTTTGGCAAGATATTTTGTGGTTTTGCTGTAAATTCTTCCAGAATATTTCCACTTGGATCTTCAACTTTTAAAATTCCTGTATAAGGATTTCTATTTCCGTCATTTGCAAAGACACTGTAAGCAGAAGTTATCTCGAGAAGTGTAACTTCGCCACCACCGATAACCAAAGTGAGTCCATATCTTCCAGGATCAGTCAAAGTATTTATTCCCATATCCTCTGCTGTTTTTAATGAATCTTTTAATCCAGCTAAATATAGAAGTTTTACAGCGATAACGTTTATGGATTGTCCGAGGGCATCACGGAGAGTCATTGGGCCACGAAACTTTCCATCGTAATTTTGAGGCATATAACAATCAGCTTGGCTTTTATCAGGGAAGGCTTTGCCATATGCGTCACAGGTGGTTTGAAATTCTGTAGCTAGGTCAAAGAGTACAGTGTCGGAAGTAAAACCTTTGTTGAAAGCTGTAGCGTAAATAAAAGGCTTAAAAGAAGACCCTGGTTGTCTACTTGCAGTAGTTACGTTAAAATTTCCATCGATTTCTTTATCAAAATAATCTCTCGAACCTATCATTGTGATTATCTGTCCAGTTTTTGGGTCTATGGCGACAAGGGCAGCGTTTTCTCCATTCCAATCCTTAGCATTTTTTAATGCACCGTTTTTTACTATTTGTTCTCCTTTTTCTTGGAGGGTGTAATCCAAGGTTGTGGTAACTTTTAGTCCACCTTTTTCGACGATTTCGGTCCCATATTTTTCTTCTAAATATTCTTTAATAAAAAATACAAAGTGAGGAGCTTTTATACCTTGAGTATTTTGTGGAATAAATGTTACTACTTCACTTTTTGCTATATTATATTCTTCTTCGGTTATAAAACCGAGTTCAAACATTCTAGAAAATACTAAATTTTTCCTAGCTTCGAGTTTATCTCTATTTTTTCGAAAAGGAGACAAACTAGTAGGGGACTGCGGTATAGCTGCCAGATATCCAGCTTCGGCCAAAGAGAGATTGATAGCATCTTTATTAAAATATGTTCGGCTGGCTTCTTGAATACCGTAAACATTTCCCCCGTATGGCGCTTCATTTAAATAATATTCTAGAATTTTTTCTTTCGACATAGCTTTATCTAGTTTGACTGCTAGTACCCATTCTTTTATTTTACGAGTATAAGATTTTTCTTGAGTCAGTAGAGTATTTTTTATCAATTGTTGAGTTATAGTCGATCCACCTTGAGTTCGACTTGTGCCGAGCAGGTTGGCCAAGATAGCTCGAATGATAGAGGTGATCCGAATACCATTGTGATTGTAAAATTCAGCATCTTCGATAGCGACCGTAGCGTTTTTTATATTTACTCCCATCTCGTTAAAACGAATATCAGTTCTTTTGGCATTTTTATGGATATCATACAAAATAATCTCTCCAGTGCGGTCATATATCTTGGTCGAATTCTCTACTCTACGTTCCTCAAAGGAGTTAAGATCTGGGATTTTGAATGATGATATCCAGATGAGGATTATTCCAATAAAAATGATTCCAAGACTGAGGCAAACAAAAAGTGTATTTCTCAATATGTGGTTTTTTTTGTGTTTCTTGTATAAATTAAATAATTTTCTCATTACTACAATAATAACAGAAAATATGTTATTATTCGAGGATGAAAGCTACCAAAGATGAGGATAAGCTAGAGAATAAAATACAAGAACTCTTAACTCGGGGAGTAGATAAAATTTACCCATCCAAAGAAAAACTCGAAGAAGTGTTGCGTTCTGGTAAGAAGCTTCGTCTCTATCAAGGCTTTGATCCGACTGGAGATAGACTGCACATAGGACACATGGTGGGTTTAAAAAAGCACCGACAGTGGCAGGACTTGGGTCATGAAGTTATTTTCTTGATTGGTGATGGTACTGGAGAAGCTGGTGACCCGACAGGTAAAAAGAAAACTCGCGAAAGATTTTTCACTAGTGCAGAATTGCGAGAAAATGCTCGAGGTTATTTAGAACAAGCTTCCAAGGTTGTGCGTTTTGATGGTCCGAATGCTATCAAGATCATGCACAACGGGGATTGGTTGAACAAACTTACCAAAACTGAAATTTTAAACATTGCTGAGCATTTTACTGTGCAACAGCTCATCGAACGTGATATGTTTCAAGAACGGCTCAAGAAGGGTGAGCCGATAAACCTACGTGAATTTTTATATCCGCTTCTTCAAGGTTACGATTCTGTGGCTATGGATGTCGATTTGGAGCTTGGGGGAAGCGATCAGACTTTCAACATGCTCGCTGGACGAATGCTTATGCGTGAGATGGTGCAAAAAGAAAAATTTGTCATGACGACTCCACTTCTTTCAGATTCAAAAGGAGTAAAGATAGGCAAGAGTGAAGGCAATGTTATTGGACTCACTGATGAGCCAGATGATCTTTTTGGTAAGATCATGTCTCTCGGTGACGAAGCTATCATCCCCATGTTTACATTATTGACCGATATCCCGATGAGCGAGATAGAAACTTTCAATATTAAAAAAGATGCCATGAGTTTAAAGAAAAAGGTGGCTTCGATTATAGTCACTCAATTACACGATGAAGTTTTAGCCAAAGAAGCGCAAGATAATTTCATAAACACTTTCCAAAAAAAAGAAATTCCTCTCGAGATGGAAGAAATCAAAACAAAAATTGGTGAACTCTTGAGCGAAGTTTTAGTAAAAAATAAAATTCTTTCTTCAAAGAGTGAATGGCGTAGACTGGTACTCGAAAATGCTATTCATGATCTAGAAAATAAAGTCAAAATTCTAAATGTGAATTTTAAAATAGAGAAAAATCTAATACTTAAAATAGGTAAGAAAAAGTTTATTAAAATAACTCTTAGCTAAATCTATTTTCTGGGTCTTCGTCGTCGTCACTAGGTATATCCATCGGAGGAGTAGGATCATCACCAATACCCATATCTAAATCAGCATCTTCTTCTTTTGTTTCTTCTTCATCCATAAAATTTTTTTTGATTACTTATAATTTATTACTTTGTAACAAAATAAAAAATACTTGTCAATACTTTAGGTGTGCAAAAGCTGTTAATGCGATAGCGATAGCATCTAGTTCGTCGTCTGATTTTGTTTTTTTGTCGATATCGACGAGCATATGTACCATTTTATTTATTTGATTTTTGTCAGATCGTCCATAGCCAGTGATGGCTACCTTGATCTGGAGTGGGGTGGCCTCAAAGATTTGCAAATTTGCAAGTTTGGCTTCATAAATACATACACCCCGTGCTTCGGCGACCCGCATCACTGTCTTTTGATTTGTATTTAAAAATAAAGTTTCGATGGAGAGTACATCTGGTTTGTATTCTTGAATTACTTTTTTCACTTCTTCACCGATCAATTTCAAACGTTCTGAAAATTCCAACTTAGCTGAAGTTTTGAAGCAAGTAGAAAAAATAACTTTCTCTTTATGTTTCGCATAGGAGTTTCCTATGGAGTCATAGGAAACTCCTATGCTAGGCTTTTCTAATATAGCAATCCCAAGTCGTTCAAAACCCGGATCGATTCCCAAAATTCGCATAATTTTATTTTAGCATGTTTAGAACACAACACCTCCAGACCTGCCTGCGCAGGCAGGTCTCCCATTATTATTGGGTTTAAGGAGAGGGGAAATTAAAACCCAGATGCTCATATGCTTTTTTTGTTGCTACCCGTCCACGAGCGGTGCGTTCGAGGAGTCCGAGCTGGATCAGGTACGGCTCGATGACTTCTTCCACTGTAGCTTCTTCTTCACTCATAGCTGCGCCGATGGTCTTGAGTCCGACTGGTCCACCATTAAATTTTTCAATAAGTATTTCTAAAAATTTTCGATCTGAAGAATTCAGTCCTATCTCATCTATGGCTAGCATATTTAGCGCATCTTTGACTGTCTTTTGCGTTAGGTCTTGCCTAACGCTAGATTTTTGGTTTACTTGCGCAAAGTCTCGTACTCTTTTTAAAAAATAATTTGCCGTGCGCGGAGTAAATCGGCTTCTCTTGGCTATTTCTTCTAGGGCATCTTTTTCAAAACTTATTTCCAAAAGTTTACTAGATCTATCTACTATGCGAGCAATCTCTTCGTTGGAATAAAACTCCAGTCGAAAAACTCCACCCGAAAAACGAGAACGAAGGGGAGAAGATACCATGGCTACACGCGTCGTCGCGGCGATCAGTGTAAATGGTGGTAGGTCAAGCTGGATTGTCCGTGCCGAAGGACCTTTGCCTATGATGATGTCGAGCACTCCAGACTCCATAG
This sequence comes from Candidatus Nomurabacteria bacterium, assembly GCA_943354905.1. GTDB lineage: Bacteria > Patescibacteriota > Minisyncoccia > Phycocordibacterales > UBA9973 > UBA9973. The sequence goes on along the minus strand of CALRDL010000001.1, from coordinate 43,941 downwards.
CTGGATAGAGAATCTCTTCCACCATTTTATTTAATCTATGAATCTCGTCGATGAAGAGAATATCTCCGACAGAAAGGTTGGTCAGTATCGAAGCCAGGTCACCGATTTTTTCAATAGCCGGACCAGAAGTGATTTTCATTTGTCGTCCGGTTTCCTTGGCTATCAAGTGTGCCAAGGTAGTCTTGCCGAGACCTGGAGGTCCATAGAATAAAATATGTTCAGGAATGTGTCCACGACCCTCAGCCGCTTCGAGAAGGATTTTTAGATTGTCTTTGATGTGTTTTTGACCAATATATTCATCCCAAGCTCTCGGACGGAGAGTTTGGTCTAAATGACTTTCGTCTGTCTTTTTGTTTGTTTCCTTTGGTTTAGTACTTGACATTGTGATTAAATTATGCTATATTCGTATATGTGATAGGTTATACACATCCTATCAACACACTATAAACATTACTATCCACAGTATAGCATTTACACTATTTTGTATGTAGTAAAATGTATTTAGTTTTTTTAGAGAAAAGGTTAAAAGAAAATACTAATCTCTAAGCAATCAGCCACCGGTTATACGGGTTTGCGTAGGACGTTCTGGTACTTTTATTAGTTCACTGGATCTATCCTATAATAATTTGTTACTCTTGGGGCCCAGCCCTGAAAGGATTGTTTAGAGATTAGTGTTTTTTTGTTTATGAGGAAAGACCTCACAAACTTATTTATTCTTCCGTCAAATCCACCACGCTCAAGACTTCTTCGTAAGAAGTAACCCCCTGAAACATTTTGACTAGTCCGTCTTGACGCATAGAGAGGGTGCCTTGATTTTTGGCTACTTTTTTTATTTCTCTTTCGCTTGGGTTTTCTAAAATAATTTTTTCAATAAACTCATCTGTTTTGATGGCTTCAAAAATTCCGATTCGCCCCTTGAAGCCAGTCTTGTTGCAACTATTACAACCAACAGGGGAGAAGAATTTGAAAGGGACATCAATACTGATGTTATATTTTGCTAAATCTTTCCCCTCTAATTTCATTCCATCTATTATGGATTGCACTATTTTATTTTCTGTTTCTGAAAGTTCCTTTTTTATTTTGCAGTTGTCGCACAAGATTCGCACTAGACGTTGAGCGATAGAGAGTGACAAAGCTGACACGAGAATCTTTGGATTGACTTTAAGATCTATTAGACGAGGAATGACTCCAGCCGCATTATTGGTATGTAAAGTAGAGAAAACCATATGTCCTGTGAGGGAGGATTGGACAGCAGTACCTGCGGTGTCGTCATCACGAATTTCTCCGACCATGATCACGTCTGGATCTTGGCGCAAAGCAGAACGCAGTCCTTCTACAAAAGTATAACCTCTCTTTATATTCACCTGAGTTTGAGTTACTCCTATTAGATGGTATTCGACAGGGTCTTCGATAGTAATTATTTTTATTTCATCTGAATATATTTTTTGCAAAAATGCATACAGAGTCGTCGTCTTGCCCGAACCTGTCGGTCCTGTGATCAAGATGAGTCCGTTTGGTTTCTTGATGGCTTCTTCGACTATACTCAAGAGGTATGGTTCGATTCCCAACTTTTCAAATCCCACTCGGATGGATTTTGGATCGAGAATACGCATGACAATAGACTCGCCATATGATCCAGGGATGAGCGAAGTACGGATATTTATCTCTGAGTCACTTTCCATGATACTGAATCGTCCGTCCTGAGCTATTTTGGAGGTTAGTTTCATGCCAGAGAGGAGCTTGATTCGGGAATTTAAAAGTCGGTATATATCGAGTCCAAAGAAATTTATATCTTGCAGAATTCCATCGAGTCGGAGACGAAGTTTGCTCCGATCTTTTTCTGGTTCGATGTGTATATCGGAAGCTTTGATGGCTATCGCTCCAGCTAAGATGATCTCGAGTAGGTGAGATATCTTGTGAGTCTTGTTTCCTTCTAAAACTTCGGTTACCAATTTTTCTATGTCTTCTATGTGATTTACTTTTTTCTTGGTTTCAGTTAAAACTTCGCCAGAGATTTCTATACCACCGACTTGTACATTTTGAGACATTGAAATTTCTTGATATCTACTCCAGACTTTTTTTAAACTTGCTTCTGATGCCATATAAAAAACAGGTTCTAGATTGTATCGGAGCATTTTTTCTTTCAAATTTTCCATTATCTCGGGAGTCGGAGTACGCAGAGCAATGAAAATATTCTTTCCAAAAAGTTTAAATGGAGCGATTTTCATTTCTAAAGCTTCTTTTTCAGAAACCATTCGCAGAGATTCGTTGTCTATTTCTAAATGATATAAGTCAGCATAAGGTATGTGGTATTTAGACTCGGCTAGACTCAATATGAGTTCTTCTTCTTGTTGTCGATGAATATCATCAAGTTGTTTATTTTGTTTTTCCTCGTCAAATGTAGACATTAGAGGTAATTATAACGTAAGTGCTATAATTTACATAATGTCCAAAGAAACTAAAGAAATTAAAGAAAATGAGCAAAATAGTAAACAGCCCAAAACTTTAGTCCTTTTGGATTCGCACGCGATAATTCATCGAGCCTATCATGCCCTTCCCGACTTTCTATCTTCTAAAGGTGAGCCGACTGGGGCTTTGTATGGGTTGTCTACAATGTTGATGAAGATCATTGTAGATTTGAAGCCAGACTATATCGTGGCTTGTTATGATCTACCACAAAAAACTTTTCGGCATGAGGCTTATGATGGATATAAAAAAGGGAGAGCCAAGACCGATGAAGCTCTCATAACGCAACTAAAAAATTCTCGCCAAATCTTCGAAGCTTTTAATATTCCGATTTATGATGCACCGGGTTTCGAGGCGGATGATGTGCTTGGTACTATAGTGGCGCAATTGCGCCCCCACTTGACCTCCCCCTATGTCCCCTCCAAAAATAGGGGAGGTACCCTGAGCTTGACGAAGGGCGGAGGGGGTATAAATATCATCATTGCTTCCGGAGATATGGATACGATGCAACTCATCGATGATAAAAAGGTTCAAGTCTACACTCTTAAAAAAGGTATTAACGACACTATTTTGTATGATGAAGAAAAAGTCGTAGAACGTTTTAATTTTAAACCGGTTTTTTTGCCAGACTACAAGGGACTTCGCGGAGATCCGTCAGACAATATCATCGGCATCAAAGGCATAGGCGAAAAAACTGCAGAAATTTTAATCAGTAAATTTGGAACCATCGAAGATATTTATAAAAAATTAAAAAAACCCGCCCGACCGGACGGTCGTTCGGGCGGGGATGAAGATTTTTTAAAAGCGGGTATTAGTCCACGGATGATTGAGCTTTTAAAAAACAACGAAGAAGAAGCACTTTTTTCGAAAACTTTAGCGACAATACGCAGAGATGCACCGATCAATTTTAAAATTCCAGAAAAAACTTTTTGGGAAAATGCAGATTTTAAAAAAATTGAACAAATATTTAATTTCTTTGAATTTAGGTCTTTGTTTTCAAGATTGAAAAGTTTTTTTTCAAGTCAGCAGAATACGAATTTAGAGAATTTTCGAGCTGGTCTGGTTGAGCCCCGACGGAGAATCCTAGGGGCGACCCGAGGACCCGAGAAAATTCTGCTAAATTCGTATTCTGCTATTCCCGAGCGTCTTCCTGCGGATCCTCTTAAGCTTCAAGAAACCAGCATAGCTCTCTGGCTAGTGAACTCTGATATCTCCAATCCAAGCTTGGAGGATATTTTAAATTTCTCCCGCCCGAACGACTATTCAGTCGGGCAGGCCAATACAAGTGATTTCGAAAAAGCTCGCGAATATGTTTTTAAGAAATTGAGTGAAAAAAAACTTGAAAAAGTTTATGAAGAGATCGAGCATCCAATAATTCCTATAGTCAAAGAGATGGAAGATCACGGCATAATGCTCGATCAAAAATATTTTGAAAAACTCTCAAAAGAATATCATATTGAACTAGATATTTTAACCAAAAAAATATATGAAATGGCTGGTACGGAATTTAACATTAATTCCCCGAAGCAATTAGGCGTTGTTCTCTTTGAGAAGATGGGGATGAAGTCCAAGAAAAAAGGAGCCAGTGGAAATTTATCTACTAAAGTTTCAGTTCTTGAAGAACTTGAAGAAGAAAATCCGATTATTACAGAAATACTTTCTTATCGAGAACTTCAAAAATTGCTTTCGACATATATCGATGTGATTCCAAAAATGGTCGGAGTAGATAATAGACTTCATTCTAAATTTTTACAAAATGCTACTACCACCGGTAGGTTTTCTTCTATCGATCCAAACTTACAAAATCTTCCAATAAAATCCGAGCTCGGCAAGAGGATTCGAGCAGGTTTTATAGCCCAAAAGGGTTACAAGCTTTGTACTTTTGATTATAGTCAGATAGAGTTGCGTGTCGCAGCGATGCTTTCTGGAGATAAAAAAATGACTGAGATTTTCAAAGAGGGGAAAGATATTCATTCTGGAGTGGCGTCTTTTGTTTTTGGAGTGCCTATCGACAAAGTTGACCACGAAATGCGTCGCAAGGCTAAGGTAATAAACTTCGGAATTATTTATGGTATGGGAGTTTCCTCTCTGCGGAAAAATTTGGGTGGAACTAGAGAAGAAGCCCAAAAGTTTTATGATAATTATTTCAATCAATTCTCTGGGGTGCGAGATTATTTAGAAAAAGTAAAAGTTGATGTCACTAAAAATGGTTTTACGGAAACTTTGTTTGGACGGCGGAGATATTTTCCAAATATAAATTCTAGGATTCCATTTTTGAAAAACATGGCCGAGCGTACAGCCACAAATGCACCCATCCAGGGCACAGCCACCGCCGACATTATTAAACTAGCCATCAGATATTCTCATGAAGATTTGAAAAGTGCTGGCCTACTTGATAGAGTGCATCTAGTTTTGCAGATTCATGATGAACTCGTGTACGAAGTCGAAGAAGGAGTTTTAGACCAAGCAGAAAAGATAATTAAAAATGCTATGCAAACGGTTCTTTCGAGATCGTATTTAGAATACAAGACCGACATCCCGCTCATAGTCCACTCAGGCTCCGGAGACAATTTTGGGGAAGTGAAATAAAGATATTTCAGTGAGCGCTTTAGACCCTCACTAGATTTACACAAGAAGGATAAAATGATAGCATTGAAGTATGGACGAATCAGGCCCAACTAAAATATCAGTGCAGGGTCCAGTAGATAAACTCGAGACACAACCAAAAAGAGTGGTTGTAGAAATTGGTGTTGGGGAGAATCCTAGTATTCATGAAAATTCACCTGCTGGAAAACTTCCACAAACAGGAGACAAATACTATGCTGTTGAGTTGGAGCGGCATAAAACTTATACTGTTAAGAAAGGAATTGAAAGTTCGAAGGGGGATTATCAGGCTATAGTTATAAGGGCAGATGCAGGAAGTCTTCCCTTTCCTGATGGATCAGTTGATGAATTAGCTTTTACAAATATTTTGAATGCCGATAGGGTAGAGGGAAGAACTCAGGATTTTATGAATGAAGCATTGAGAGTTATTAAAATAGATGGGAAAATATTAATTATTGAAAGCGTAGGTAACATAAATGAAGAATACGAACCGTTTTTACAAACATTGCAAAAAAATGAATCATTAAAAGTGTCAAAACATCCTCTACCAAATAAGCCTTGGAGGTATTTTTATGAGATAACAAAGATCTAATGTATCTCAGTGAGAGCTTTAGACTCTCATTGTGATATACTAAATATATGAGAAAAGAGCCACTCGTAACAGGGGAGTATTATCATATATATAATAGAGGTGTAGATAAGCGTGATATTTTCGGTGATCTGAAAGATCTGGAACGCTTTAAGGAAAGTATAAAACAGTTTAATCAAGTTGAGGCGATAGGAAGTTTAGAAATGTACTACAAGTCTATCTCAGAGAGGGCTTTAGAACCTCACCCGCGAATCAAGAAAGAACCACTTGTTGCTATTGTTGCTTTTTGTATTAATCCAAATCATTTTCATTTTCTTTTAAAACAATTAGTAGATGGTGGGATATCAAAATTTATGCAAAAATTCCAAGGCGGGTATACTTCTTACTTTAATGAAAAAAATAAGCGTTCAGGTTCTTTATTTCAAGGAACATTTAAATCTAAATTAATTAAAAACGATAATTATTTTAGAAAAACATTTGGGTATGTCAATCAAAATTATTTAGTACATGATATGCCGAAAAGTAAGCTTCATTTTATATTTTCTAGTGATAAGGAATATGATAGTGGACTTTTTAACTTTGTTTCTAAAAAAGAAGGGCAGAGCATGTTGGAAGTTTTTCAAGGAAAAAATAATTTAAAAGAACATTGCAAAGAAATAATATCTATTATTCGAGAAGAACGAGGCTGTACTTCATTGCAAGAGCCAGATGAATTGCCTCAGTGAGAGTCTAAAGCCCTCACCCGTGTATGAAATCAAATAATTTATTATGTTATAATCAAGCCATGAAGGACGAAAGTACAAAAAAGCATACTGTACACCACCTGCTAGCCCATTCTTACTCGGTTTATTTTATTTTGCTTCTAGTTGGGGTTGTATTGGATACAATAAATAATATAAAGATCTATGGAAAATCCACAAAACAATATTTATGAATTTATGAGGCATAACCCTGAAAGATATTTGTCTCCAGCTGAAGCGTTGTTGAAAATAGAAAGAGGAGAAATAACATATCTAGAAATAGAAAAGATGGATCAACTAGATATGCGTCTCATAACTTTTTTACACAAACTAGCTGATAAAAATCTACCTGTCTATATTAATGTTCACGATCCTAACTCTCTGAATGATTTTAGAGAAAGCCAAAGAGTGGATCATTTTATTTCTCACATAGAATGTATTTCTGGTATTATTAGAACTAACAGTAGTGGAGAAGAAGATTTTACGCTAAAAAACAACCCCTTTTCTCTTTATAGCAATACCTATTTTGTAAATGAAGGAATAGATAAAGTGACTGTGGAAAGAATAAGAAGAGAGAAAAAATCTCCATATTTAAATAGATATGAACAAGACAGTATTTCTAATGATAAATTTATACCAGAAATAGATTTACCAGATCTTGTTCAACAATATCAAACTAGTGGAAAAAAAGTTGTTGTAATAGGGGGTGTTTTTGATGTGGTTCACGAAGGACATATAAATTTTATTGAGCAAGCTAAAAAAGTAGGCGACATTATTATAATTTTAGTAAATAGTGATTATTCAGTATCTTTACAAAATAAAAACAAGAATGGAGATCGTCCAATACACCCATTAGTTGAAAGGTTGCAAGTGTTAGCTAGTCTGAATATAGTTGACCATGTTTCTGCATTTAATACCGATAATATTCTATCTATATTAGAACAATTACCAGCTATTGTGTATGTAAAAACGGAAAAGGATGTCGACAGTGTTAGTGTGAAAGAAGAAATGAGTAAGGTAGTTGAAAAAGGTGGAGAGACAAAAGTTTTGCCAGCTATTAGACACGATCTAGCTCCTGAATGGATGTCATCTACAGGAATTATTGACCGAAATAGAACAAAACCAATACAACTCAATAAACTCAGCAAGGAATTTTTAGGTTTTCCTGAATTAGTGAGAAAAAAGTCTTCTGATATGTTGAAAGCAATTATAAAATGGGACAAGGAGTCATCTAAGCTGTTGGGATGGAAAAAAATGCTTGAGAGTCGTTTTGAATTATCTGTTGAGGAAATGACAAAAATCGAATGCCAGATTCTAGGCGAATTTATGGAAGTTCTAACTCATATTAGAGCTAATTTTGATGGTGATAGAAGTTACCTCAACTACATTATTCCTTTTATTTTTGGAAAATTATTGGGGCTTGAAGTTAAAATTATGCCAGTGCAATATAATAAACCTGATTTACCACTTCAGACTATAAATATGGTCAAGCTATCCAACGGATCTCTTAGATGTTTTGATTTACACACTGGTTCATATTTTGATCAAATAAAATTTGAAGATATTTATTGGCGACCTTTACCAAATCAATGTAATTTTATTATAAAACCAGATGTCCAAGATAAACCCTTTGCAAAACGTTTGTATGCATATGATAAATTTCAACACAATATTGCAATTTCCGTCAAGATATTAATGGAAGAATATTATCACGCTGACGAACAAAATAAGCAAATTTGTAAGGAAGAAATTATTAAACAAATGCGAAAAGTATGGGTGAGTTTTACTAATAAACCTTTTAAAAACCAAGAGGATCCTTTTGTTGATAAAAATGAAGTAGAGAATGAATCACGTGAAGGAAAACTACCAGACATCGTCGCTCACGGTGGAATATCTATACACGAAACTGTTGGTGGCTTCCCTGAAAATTCTCGAGCAAGTTTTCTCGCAGCTCTCGAAAGAAATATAAACACTATTGAAATAGATGTTGTTCCCACCAAGGATGGTAAGTGGGTGGTTTCTCATGATATAAAATTAGACCTCACAACAAATGCAACCGGGCTAACGATTGAGAAAACTTGGGAAGATTTAAAAAATGTATACATTCGTACAGTCGATGGAGATCTCACAGGCGAGAGCCTTTTGTCTTTAGAAGAAGCTTTAGATTTAATAGGGAAATATCACAAGAAAGATAATTATCAAACTACAATTAAGATTGATGTAAAATATTCTATTGGGGTGGGGGAAAAGGAACTTGTTGATATAATACGCAATAGCCAGACACCTATTAATAATATTTTAATGACCTCCGGATCAGGTGATGTTGTTGAACGTATTCATAAACTAGAACCCACATTACCTTTTGAGCTCAACACTGTCGAAACTGTAAATTATTTAATGGCTTATGGATTGATGGATACAGATTTAATGCCAGATATATTTTTAGAATATATTAACCACTATGCACCACAGATCAATGCCAAAGTTGTTTCTTTGATGCAATTTGCAATGAATAAATGGGGCGAGGAATCATTTCGTAAAATTGTATATGAGTTGAACAAAAAAGGACTTCAATCACAAGTTTGGGTAGTAAAATCTATGCAAGATTATATGCTTTGTGCTAGAGTGGGAGCTACTCAAACTATGATGGATGATTTAGAACTTATTAATGAAGTTATTGTCTTGAAATTAAATTCATCGAATTCCAATACTTCGTAAAAAAGTCATATTCTCGTCTCTTTAGGAAAGAAATTATAAATATTATGTTATACTCTAGCAATGGAAGATCAAGAGCTAAAAAAGCACACTGTACACCATACGCTGGCCCATTCTTATTTGGTTTATTTCATTTTGCTTCTGGTTGGGATAATACTCGATATTATTTTTGATTTTAAGATTTTTAATTATTTTGTGATGGTTCCAGTCGGGTTTGTTTTCTTGATGCTAGCGACTATTTTGATCATCTGGGCCCAGAAAACTGGAAGAGATTTTAGAGAAATCAGGCAAGAATTAAAAGCTGAACATTTTTGTCGTGGACCGTATTACTATACTCAGATACCTACCCAATTGGGACTCTTTATTCTCTTACTTGGTTTTGGAATAATTACCAACTCATTTTTTGTAATTATTTTTACTGTTCTCGCTTTTTTTATTTCCAAATTCGTATTTATGGGCAAACATCAGAGAATTCTAGCTGAAAAATATGGCAGTGCCTATATCGAATATATACATCGAGTTAAATTTTAGACCATAAATTAAACTATGATATATCTTTTTACTGGAGATGATGCCAAAGCTAAACGGACGAGTTATGAGAAATTTCTAAAGTCTATAGAAAGTGAGGCTCAAACTTTTTTTGTAAATAGAAATAATTTTAATAAAATGGAGATAGAAAGCCTGTATTCTGGTTACAGTATGTTTTCTCCTCTTTCAAATATAATTTTAGAAAACGTTTTAGCCAATGAAATCAGTGAAGATAGTGAGGAATTTATTTTAGAAAAATTGACATTCATGGGTGAATCAAAAAATTCTTTCATCTTTTTGGAAGGGAAATTAAATAAGCCAATACTGGATGCTTTTAAAAAAGCTCGGGCGGAGATAAATATGTTCGCATTATCAAAAGAAAAAAAAGAGAAATTCAACAATTTTTTACTGGCCGATGCTTTTGGACAAAAAGACAAGATAAATCTTTGGATTTATTTTAGGCAAGCAGTGGATAAAGGGGTGGTGATGGAAGAGCTGATAGGGATACTGTTCTGGAAAATAAAAGATATGATCTTGAAAAACCCGCCCGACCGAATGAGTTCGGCCGTTCGGGCGGGAGATTTTCATAAGTTTTCTAAAAAAGAACTTATAGATATCTCTAAAAAACTGAGTTATCTTTTACCCGAAGCTCGCAGTGTTGGACTTGATGCTGAGAGTGCTTTCGAGAGATTTTTATTAAAAGTTTTTTAGAGTATATGTTTATATATGGAGGACAATAATTTAAATGTAATTGGTTTGGGTAATAAAAAAATTAGTCCACCAAAACAACCAAGTAGGAGAGATTTTTTAAAGGAAGCCTTGCTTGTTGAGGGTGTTGTTGCGGCAGTAGGTAGTCTCGCGACTATAAAATACGATGAGAAAAAAGATGCAGGATATGTGCAAATAGAAATCACTGAAGAAATTAAAGATAAAATCACAAATTATATTAATAATATACTAGATATAAATCTAACAGACGAGGATATTTCAAGTCTTTTAATCGGACTCGAATCAAAACCTATTGAGAGAAATAAACCAATTCAAGCATATCATAAACAAGAAATCGAGGTCTTGTTTGTGATAAGAAAAGTAAATAATGTAGATAAATTATTCATTGAAGTTTTAAAAAGAAATATAAAAATTGCAGAAGAAATTTTTGAAATTAATAAAGTAAAAGCCCCGAGACCTGTAGAGGAGCCGGATTGGCATACAAATCCGAAGTCAAAAAAAGAGAGACCTCCTGTTGCTGTATAGAGCTATTGTAACCCCTCACACCCCAATGTGGATAACTCTAAAGAAACCACTACAAAACAATGGTAATATATAGATATGTCCAAGGCTGGATTGTCTAAAATAGAGATTAAAAAACGATTAATTCGTTTGCAAAATCTAGAAAGGTTGCATACGCAACAAAAAAGAAGAGTCGGATTTTTAGAAGAAGAAATCAAGTTACTAAAAGAAGAAAACCAACTGCTTCGCTTAACCAATGAATCTTTGTCTAAAACCATCGAGGACTTTAAACTTCAAATTGAAGAGCTCCGAGTAATGGTTTTTGGAAAGAAAAAGAAAAAAGAAGAAATTGATGATGAGGATTTAACACCTCCAAAAGAAAAAATACCAAGAACAAACGATTCATATAAAAGACTGATACCCAAAGAAAACGAATTAACCGAAATCAAACACCATCCGCTCGATTAATGTTCCTGCGGAGAGAAAACAGTCAAAAAGAAAACGATAATTTTCTACGAAGAAGATATTCCGATTCCTGCCAAGAAAATTGTTACAAAACACGTAGTTGAAAAATCATACTGTTCCAATTGCAAAAAATGGCAGACGAGTATTCCACTGCCACCTTGTAAGGTCATTCTTGGTTCAAATATTCAAAAATACACCTGCTACTTGTCTGTAATGTGCAGGCTTTCTTTTTCTCAAATACAGGAAATTCTAAAAGACACATACCAAATTCACATATCCCAAGGAGAAATCGCTAAAATATTAGAAAGAGAAGCAATCAAACTGCGACCTTTTTACGAACAATTGAAAGTGAAAATACGTGGAGAACCCGTCATTCATTTGGACGAAACAAGCTGGAAAATATTCATTGGCGGAGATACAAGTTACTCTTGGGTGATGAGTGGTGGAGAATCCAAAGAAAGTGTTTTTCTGGTGGGAGAATCAAGAGGTAAAGGTAATATGGAAAGCTTAGTTGGAGAAGACTTTAACGGTTTTGTAGTGTCAGATGATTACGGAGTCTACAGAAAGTTAAGTAGACATCAATTATGCTTCGCTCATCTGATTAGAAAGTTTAGAGATCTTGCCAAATCAAGCGAGCTTGATGAAAAAACCAGACTGCATTGCAAGGCTGAGTACCAAAGATTATGTTTGATTTATGATGAATTGAAAAACGATAGAAGAATTGAACGATATGATGAATTTTCTTTGAAACTAAATGAACTCTCAGAAATCAAACGACTTGATCCAAAGAAATTGATTCGGATTAAGACAACCCTCGCAAAAAACATTTCTAAATATCTGACTTGTCTTTCTGACCTTAGAATTCCCTTGACTAACAATCAAGCGGAGAGATCGCTCCGACATCTTGTCTTAAAACGCAAAATATCTTTCGGCTCTTTGACTAAAAGAACGGCTGATAATCTGGCGGTACTGCTTTCAGTTTTAATGTCTATGAAACAACGATTTCAGGATAATTTCTTTTTGGAGTATTTAGGGGTGTGAGGGGTTACGAGCTATTTACTGGAATTTTTAAAAAAATGTGTTACTATGCTACTTATGCGCCTATAGCTGTTTTGGTAGGTCGATGGATTATTATTAAGATAAGTTTTGTTTAAAAACTAAATATATATGCGCCTATAGCTCAGCTGGTAGAGCAGATCCCTTTTAAGGATAAGGTCGTTGGTTCGATTCCAACTGGGCGCACAAGCGAAAAAATTTAAACTGCTTTAGATTTTTTCCAGCTTGTGTGAGCCGGAAGTATGTTTTGTTAGTAAACAAAACAACTGAGGCAGGGTCGTGAAAATTTTTTAGTGACGACTAAAAAATTATTCCTGACCACAAGTACAATTTTGTGCGGGTTGCAACTTATGCCTAAACCTATATTTAAATTACATAGCCCATTTGAACCTGCTGGAGATCAACCAGAGGCTATTTCTAAGCTCGTGCAAGGGCTCGAGAGTGGGATGAAGAAGCAAACTTTACTCGGGGCTACAGGCACGGGGAAGACTTTTACTATGGCTAACGTGATAGCTCAATATAATAAGCCGACCCTGGTGATAGCTCACAATAAAACTCTGGCTGCTCAATTGGCTCAAGAATTTAAATTATTTTTTCCTGATTCCGCAGTGCATTATTTTGTTTCTTATTATGACTATTATCAACCAGAGGCCTATATGCCGGCGTCGGATACTTATATTGAAAAAGATGCGTCTATAAACAAAGAGATAGATATGCTTAGGCATGCGAGTACTCAAGCTTTGCTCTCTAGGCCGGATGTTATTATTGTGGCTTCTGTTTCTTGTATTTACGGTTTAGGTTCTCCTCTAGAATATGAAAAAGTAAATTTAAAACTCGAAATAGGTATGAAGATGGATAGGATGACTTTGATGAAAAAATTGATTGCTATACATTTTGAAAGAACAAATGCTGATCTAAACCCCGGAACTTTCCGTTCCATTGGCACGCGAGTCGAATTCATGCCGGTATCAGAGAAAGTGATGTATCAGATAGAAATGGAAGGGGGAGAAATTTCAAAAATAATAAAAGTTGATCCAATTTCTTCGCATATAATTGAAGAAATAAAACCCGCCAAAGGACGGGCAGGTATTTTTATTTTTCCAGCTAAACATTTCATAACTGAAGATGTAAAAAAGAAAAAAGCTTTAGTAGAAATTAAAAAAGAATTAGCTGTCCAGTTAAAAAAGTTTGGGAAAGAGGGAAAACTATTAGAAGCAGAGAGAATTAAAAGAAGAACGAATTATGATTTGGCTATGATAAAAGAGGTGGGTTATTGCAGTGGGATTGAAAATTATTCCAGACATTTGTCAGACAAAAAAGAAGGTGAGCCACCAGAAACACTCATGTCTTACTTTCCGCATACCCCCTCCGCCTTCGGCACCTCCCCCTTATTAAGGGGGAGGCAAGGTGGAAAAGAAAATCTGGTACCAGATTTTCTTACTATAGTTGATGAATCACATGTCACCCTACCTCAGCTGAGTGGTATGTATGCTGGGGATGCTTCACGCAAAAAAACACTTGTCGAATATGGTTTTCGCTTGCCTTCAGCAAAGGACAATAGACCACTTACATACAATGAATTTGAAGAAAGAATTGGTCAGGTGGTATATACAACTGCGACACCAAGCGAAATGGAACGCACGACGAGTGAGCAAATTGTGGAGCAGATTATTCGTCCGACTGGACTAGTAGATCCGTTACTGGTTGTAAGACCAGTAACGCCCTCTCGAAGCTTTAGCGAAGGGGGGCAGATCCCACTACGCCAAGGCTACGCGGGACAAGTCCAAGATTTTATTTCTGAGGCAGAGAAAACAATTAAAAAAGGTTTTCGGGTTTTAGCAACGACACTTACAAAAAAAATGGCCGAAGATCTTTCTGTCTATTTAAAAGAAAAGAAAATCAAAGCTGAATATTTGCATAGTGACATTAAGACCATGGATAGAATAAAAATTTTGACTCAGTTTCGAAAAGGAGAGATTGATGTTTTAGTCGGAGTAAATTTACTTCGTGAAGGGCTCGACTTGCCGGAAGTTGCCTTGATTGGGATTCTGGATGCAGATAAAGCGGGATTTTTGCGTTCAGAAACAGCATTGATTCAAACTATTGGTCGTGCTGCTAGAAATAGCGAAGGTAAAGTAATACTTTATGCTGACATTGAAACAGAGGCGATGAAAAAGGCACTTGGAGAGACAGAACGCCGGAGAAATATTCAGCTCGCATATAATAAAAAACATGGAATTACTCCAAAAACTATTTTGAAAAATATAAAAGACATTACTGAACAGATGGAGAGCGAGCATGGGAAGATAGTAAATAGTGAGCTTGCACTTGATGTGGAACTATTTAGAAAAGCATTTGCCAAAGATAAAAGTAATAAAGGTAAGAATGAATCAGACACAATAAAAAATACAATGCTTTCAGACGAAGAACGCAATTTGGTTATATATGAAAAAATAATAAAACTCAAAGAGAAAGAGATGAATAAAGCCGTAAAAGAATTAGATTTTGAAACCGCGGCGATATTGCGGGATGAGATTGTAGTTTTAAAGACACGAATAGGAAAAGATATATGAAAAATGAAAAAAATATAGACAAAATAATAGTTAAAGGGGCACGGACTCATAATTTAAAGAACATAAATGTAGAGATGCCACGCAATAAAATGGTGGTGATTACTGGTGTGTCTGGTAGTGGTAAATCATCTCTGGCCTTTGATACAATTTTTGCCGAAGGGCAGAGGCGGTATGTGGAGTCTCTTTCTTCTTATGCTCGGCAATTTTTAAATCAAATGCCGAAGCCAGATGTGGATGAGATCACAGGGCTTTCACCAGCTATTTCTATTGATCAAAAATCTCGTTCTAACAATCCGCGTTCTACGGTGGCCACGATTACAGAAATATATGATTACTTGCGTGTGATGTACGCACGCATCGGGCATCCGCATTGTCCAAAATGTGGCGAAGAAATTAAAAAATTAAGTAATGAAGAAATTCTTAATTTTATTTTAGAGAAAGTTAAAAGTTTAGAAAAAAATTCAAAAAATAATAAAAAAATAATGGGTGTGGAATGGAATGATACAGAGATAAAAATATTCTCGCCAATAGTTCGTGGGCGAAAAGGGGAATACTATCAACTTCTTTATGATTTACTAGGGAAAGGTTTTTCTGAAATTCGCCTTGATGGAGTAATGAAGAAACTCCGCGAACAAATCACTCTTTCAAAAAATAAAGCCCACAATATAGATATATTAGTAGATCATTTTGCCGTGCATGAATTTAAAGATAGTAAAGATGCTAGCCGGATGCGTTTAGCTGAAGCTCTCGAACGCGCACTTATCGAGTCTGATGGACTCGTGACTATTAAAATATCTGAAGAGGAATTTATTATGTCTGCAAAATTTGCCTGCAAGAATGATGGTTTTTCTTTTCCGGAAGTAGAACCTCGACTTTTCTCTTTTAATTCACCCTACGGCGCTTGCCCATCTTGCAATGGTCTCGGTTCAAAATATTTTCTAGGAGATGAACCTTGTGATGATTGTAAAGGGGCGAGATTGCGCGTTGAAGCATTAAATGTTTTTTTAGAAGCTGAAAATAAAAAAATAAACATTCTAGACCTCACTTCTCTTTCTATAAAAGATGCACATAATTTTTTTAAAAATCTAAAACTTTCAGAACAAGAAAAAGAAATATCTGTTCCAGTGGTGCGAGAAATAGAAGCTAGGCTTCAATTTATGCTCGATGTCGGGCTCGATTATTTACAACTTTCTCGTAAAGCAAACACACTTTCTGGTGGAGAAGCTCAGCGGATTCGTCTGGCTTCTCAGCTGGGTTCACGACTCGTAGGAGCGCTATATGTGCTCGATGAGCCGACAATTGGACTACACCAGAGAGACAATGATCGCTTGATTAAAACATTACAAAATCTTCGTGATCTAGGGAATACTATTTTAATTGTGGAGCATGACGAAGATACTATCTATGCATCGGACTATATTATAGACATTGGTTCAAAAGCTGGAGTGCATGGCGGAGAAGTTATTGCATCTGGATATCTAGAAGACTTACTTACAGCAAAAAGAAATACAAACAATTCCAGAACACTTGCATACTTGCGTGGTGAAATAAAAATAGAAATTCCTAAAAAAAGGAGAGAGAGTAAAGGGGTGCTCAGAATAGCTGGAGGAAAAGTTTTTAATATAAATAATTTGAATGTAGAAGTCCCTCTTGGCGTGATGACATCTATTACTGGTGTCTCTGGCTCTGGCAAGAGTTCTTTTATGTACGAGATTTTATACAAGAATCTCCAAGCTCGACTAGAGCGCAAATATCGCACAGCGCAAATTTTTAACTGCTCTTCGTTTTCCGGTACTGAATATGTCTCGAGAGTAATTTTGATTAATCAATCTCCCATAGGTAGGACGCCTCGTTCTAATTTGGCCACATATACTGGCGCTTTTACGCACATTCGTGATATGTTTGCGACGACAGAAGAGGCTAGGCTTCGTGGCTGGAAAGCAAACCGTTTTTCTTTCAATGTAAAAGGTGGACGTTGTGAAGCTTGCGAGGGGAATGGTGAAATAGCAGTCGAGATGCATTTTTTGCCGACAGTATATGTGACTTGCGATGTGTGTAATGGAAAAAGATTTGATAAAGAAACCTTGACTGTGAAATATAAGAAAAAAAATATTTATGAAGTTTTACAGATGACAGTCGAAGCAGGGCTCGTTTTCTTTAAAGATATTCCGGCCATTTCAGACAGGTTACAGACTTTATTTGATGTGGGTCTAGGATATTTAGAAATTGGCCAGCCAGCCACTACTCTTTCTGGTGGGGAAGCCCAGCGGGTGAAAATTTCTAGCGAGCTTTATCGTCCGCATACAGAGAAGACTATTTACCTACTCGATGAACCTACTGTCGGACTTCACTATGATGACATACAGAAACTTCTCGAAGTTTTAAATAAATTAGTTTTAAAGGGTAACACCGTAGTACTCATCGAACACAATCTCGATATTGTGAAAAGTTCTGATTATGTAATAGACATAGGTCCGGAAGGGGGAGTAAATGGTGGGAATCTGGTAGCCAAAGGTACTCCTGAAGATGTCGCAAATAATAGCAAATCACATACAGGGAAGTATTTAAAAAAAGTTTTGAAGAAATAAATATATGGATATAAAATCTTTTCAAAAAATAAACAATAAAAATATTTTGCCAAATTCTCCCGGAGTGTATTTTTTTTTAAAAGAGAAAGAAATTATTTATATTGGCAAAGCAACTTCGCTCAAAGATAGAGTAAAGAGTTATTTTGGGAAAGACTTGATAGAGACTCGTGGACCAATAATTCTGGATATGGTTTTTAAGGCTGATAAGATTAAACATCAAAAAACAGATAGCGTACTCGAGGCTCTCATTCTCGAAGCCGAACTCATTAAAAAACATCAACCAAAATATAACACTAAAGAAAAATCAGACAAGAGTTTTAATTATGTTGTTCTCACAAAAGAAAAATTGCCAAAAGTTATTATTGTTCGAGAGAAAGAACTTAATAAAAAACTCGGATATGTCTCAGCTTTTTATGGTCCTTTTACTAGTGGCTCACAGCTCCGTGAAGCCTTGAAAATTATTCGTAAAATTTTTCCATTTCTAGATGATAAAAGCAAGAATTATTTAGAATTTTACAAACAAATAAATCTAGTTCCAGATATTGTCGGGAAAAGGTCTTTCCTTAAGGAGGAGCAAAGCGACGGGGAAGGAGAGACCTTGAGGAGACAATATATACAAAATATTAGGAACATAAAACTATTTTTTGAAGGTAAAAAGACAAAAATTCTGAAAAATTTACAGAAAGAAATGGTGTTTTATGCAAAAAATCGTGAATTTGAAAAAGCTGGGGAAATCAAAAGACAACTTTTTGCTTTACAACATATCAATGATATAGCTTTATTAAAGAATCTGCCATATGCTCGCCGTCATTCGCACTCCGTCATGGAAGAGCAAGATAGTTCTGGTCATAGCGAAGATTCCTTCGAGCATATGGCAGATTCTTTTAGAATAGAAGCGTATGATATAGCTCACATGGGTGGCAAGAATATGGTGGGAGTCATGACAGTAGTCATAGATGGCGAAGTTGAAAAAAGTGAGTATAAGAAATTTAAAATCAGAACTCAAAATAATGCAAACGATACTGGAGCCTTGGCTGAGGTGCTAGAGCGACGTTTTTTGCATCCAGAGTGGAAATTCCCTGATATTATCGTGGTGGATGGGGGAGTAGCCCAGCTAAATGTAGCGAAAAAGATAACATCAAGGTTCCACCTTGATGTTTCGGTGGTGGCTGTGGTAAAGAATGAACGACATAAGCCAAAGGCTATTTTAAGTGATGAAGAAATTATAAAAAAATATAAACAACAAATTTTATTAGCAAACAGCGAAGCACACAGATTTGCAATTAATTATCATAAAAAAATGCGGAATAAAAACTTCTTGAATTAAAGTTAAAAAATCATCGTAAATTCAATCATTTATTGTGATACAATCATAATATGAAATGTGCATATATTGATGGAGCCAATTTACATAATGGTATAAAAAGTTTCGATTGGGATTTTGATTATGGACGTTTGAGGGTGTGGCTTAGTGAAAAATACTCAGTTTTAGTTTCGAGTGACGGAGACTATACACCCCTTATTAAATTTTTAAATAGTAAGAATAAATTAGAGGTAATTTTATCCCCATATGATACAAAGAAATGCTCAGTTTTATTAAAAAGAACTGGAGCGAAGATTTCTTATATTTCTGAACAGAGAATAATTTTAGAGAGCAAGAAAGAAAAAGCCCCCAATGCGGACGGAACCGCATCAGGGTCTTTTTCGTAAGAATAAGATCATTATAACAAAACAAGAATATATGTCAAATAAAATTTAACTTATGAAAAAAATTTACATAACAGGGGTTTCAGGAACTGGAAAAACAACGATAGCAAAAGAATTAGAAAAAAGAGGTTACTATGGCATAAGTATTGATGAAGTTAAAGATCTGTGTTCATGGATAAATCGAGAAACTGGTCAAAAGGGTGGTTGGAAAGATGCAGATATGAATTTAGAATTTGTAGATAAACATAATTGGATTTGTGATAATGTTAAAGAAAGGTGCAATACAAATAAATACAGATAGACCAATAGGCGAAGTAGTCGATGAGATTATTAAACAAGCTCATTTTTAAAGATGAATATACTAATTCTACACGACATCCGGAGTGTTGAAAATGTCGGAGCGATGTTTCGGACTGCTGATGCGGCAGGGATCGATAAAATTTATTTGACTGGTTACACGCCAACTCCAGTAGATAGATTTGGCAGAAAGAGGAGAGATATGGCCAAGTCGGCTCTAGGCGCGGAAGAATTTGTAAAATGGGAATACAAAAAAAGCGTTCAAAATATTTTAACTAAATTAAAGAAAGACGGATTTAAAATCATTGCTCTAGAGCAAGATGAGAAATCGATAGATTATAGAACCCTTCGACTTCGCTCAGGGCAGGGAAACGCTTTTATTGTCGGCACCGAAGTTACAGGAATACCGAAAAATATTTTAAAAAAATGTGACGTGATCGCTGAGATACCCATGCGAGGCAAAAAAGAATCACTAAATGTTTCTGTTGCTTTGGGTGTAGCACTGTTTAGAATATGTAATTTATAATGTTTACTACATTCACGGCCGTGAGTATAGTAAACAAATTACTTCTGACACCTCTTACAAAATATCGTCGTCCTGCCTCCCAATTTTATTTTCTTTAGTAGAGTTTCACAATTTATACAAAGCTGTCCATCTTTGCCGTAAACTTTATGCTCTCTAGCATAGTTACCTTGCGTATTGTCGAGCAGGCGATAGGTGGCGACAGAAGATCCGCCAACTTTTACTGCTCGTTTTAATATTCGGATTATAGCTTTGCGGAGTTTAGTTATTTCTATTTTAGTTAGAGAATTAGGAGATCGAGTGGGTTGTATTCTAGCCTCAAATAAGCTTTCATCAGCGTAAATATTTCCCAAACCTGTAACTATCTTTTGATCCATGAGTACTATTTTAATCTTACCTTTTTTATTTTTTAGAGATTCTAATAAATACTTCAGAGTGAATTCTTTCGACAAGGGTTCGATGCCGTAAAGTTTGAAATGATTTTCTTTTTCAAATTCTTTTTGATTTTTATAATAAAGTAAATATCCGAACATCCGAGTGTCATTGTAATAGAGGGTGCCATGTTCTAGTTTGAAAATAATATGGGAATGTTTATTTGGGAGTTCTTTTTCTGAAAGTTCTATCGGATGTCCACCAGTTATTATTTTTTCTTTTCTATTAAAACTTTTATATACAAACTGCCCAGACATTTTCAAATGAGATAAAAGAATTTTATTATGACTCAATTTAAAAATAATATTCTTGGCTCGACGATCTAGCTCGACAAAAGTTTCATTCTCTACTCCCTTTATAAATTCTTTTACTTTTTGAGTGGAAGCGACTCTTTTGGTTCCTTTCCCAGAAACCAATTTTGGTTTATTTACTTTTATTTCAAGGATTTTTTGCCCGACAATACTTCGGACAAGTCCAAGGCGTAGGTTTTCAACTTCTGGTAATTCTGGCATATATTAAAGATTATTTTCCTCCTAAAATTTTCAGAGCTTCTTTTATCTTTGCGTTGGTATTTAATTCTGGGGTAACTTTTTTTAATGCTATGCGAGCCTCGTTTTGAGAATATCCGAGAGATTTCAAGGCCTCTAAAACATCGAGCTCTCCTTGGAGAGAAGTGCCACCTTCTTTTTCACTTTCTTTTGCTAATTTATCTCGCAATTCGATTACTATTTTTTCTGCAGTTTTTTTGCCGATACCAGAAATTTTGGTTAAGTAACTTATGTCGCCAGTGGCTATGGCTTTTTTTAATGTGTCGATTGATGCAATTCCTAGGATGCCGAGTGCGCCTTTTGGTCCTATGCCAGAAACACCAATAAGCATTTCAAAAAATTCTAGTTCTTTAAGATCTAAGAACCCATATAGGTCGAACATATCTTCACGGACGTGAGTGTGAATCCAAAAAAAAGTTTCTACTAGGTCTTGCCTAGCGGAAGATTCACTTAAACTTGTTTCGTCTAAATGTATATTTACCTTATACCCGATTCCAGAACTCGTCTCTATGATGACATGTTTTTCTGTTTGTAATATTATTTTGCCTTTTATGCTACCGATCATGGGTTAATCATAGCACAACATAACCCCCTTACTGGGGGGCAGATAGATTCCCTTACGAGGGGTTGTATTTTATAGAATTTTTTGCTATATTGTATTTATGCCAATAACACAATCAGCTAAAAAAGCAATTCGAGGATCTTTGCGAAAAAAGGCCGTGAATGACCAGAAAAAGCGTGTCATGAAAGAGGTTATCAAGAAATTTGAAAAAGCTGTCAAAGGAGATAAGGCGGAAGCTATTAAAATGCTCCCTACGGCTTTCCAAGTCATCGACAAAGCTTCAAAAACTGGAATAATCAAAAAGAATAACGCTGCCCGCAAGAAATCTAGACTATCTCGTCTAGTAAAATAAATATGAATCACCTTCTCGAGTTTTACGGAACAGAATGCCCGCATTGTGTTGATATGCATGAGCTCGTGGAGCGTTTAGAAAAAGAAGAGGGGATCAAAATAGAAAGTCTAGAAGTCTGGCACAATAAAGAAAATGAGAAACGTCTACTAGAGCTCGATCGAGATATGTGTGGTGGAGTTCCTTTTTTTTATAATACTCAAACAAAGAAATTCATCTGTGGTGACGAGAATTACGAAACTTTAAAAAAGTGGGCCAAAGGGGAGGAATTTACTCAAGAATAATATAAAAAGTAAAAGAATGCTTTTATGAATGGTCTGGCCGGGGGAGGGACCCGGAGAACCGAGGACCTGAATAAAAATATTCTTTTACTTTTTATAAATAAAAAACACCCTTCGACAAGCTCGGGGTGTTTTTTATTTGGGTTAAATATTACGCACGTTGTACGTTTGTAGCATTCAATCCTTTTGGGGATTCTTCTGTTTCAAAAGAAAGTGTATCACCTTCTTTTAATTCATCGAAAGTAACACCTACAAGAGCATTGCTGTGAAAGAATAAATCTTTCGCAAGCCCTTCAGCTGTGATAAATCCGAAACCATTTGGAGTCAATCTTTTTATTGTACCAGTCATTGATTTTTTTTTAAGTTATTAAATACAAAATTGTTCTACGAAATCGACTCTTTTCTTTATACGTTCAAGCTTGATAGCTCTAAGTATCTACGACACTACTTTGTACATATAGTATATCATAAAAATATGTACTTTGTCAAGTCCTTAAAAACCCTTTCATTTTAAGCCTAAATGGGTTAATCTGTCTTTATGGGAAAAGACAATGAAAACAATCAACAATCCGCTAGTTCTAAAGAAACGATCATTCGTTTTGATCGAGTTTCTTTTGAATGGGGTCCAACCAAGCCTATTTTAGAAGAGGTTAGTTTCTCTATTCGTCGTGGAGCCAAGCTCACTCTCATGGGACAAAATGGGGCAGGCAAGAGCACTATCTTTGGGCTCATTATGGGAATTAGTAGTCCAGAATCTGGAATCATAAATAAAGTGAATGGTCTTACTGTGGCTATTTCTAGACAAGTAATACCAAAAGATGAACTCAGTCTCACAGTGAGGGAATTTTTCGAGAAGTGTTTGAAAAATATTTCTACAAAAAAAGTTTACGATATCGATCCCAGGATCGATGAAGTATTAGAAGTTGTAAATCTCAAGAGTCATTTGGGTCATACGAAAATCCACGACAGACTCATGAAAGAATTTTCTGGTGGTCAACAAGCACGACTTCTCCTAGCCTCCGCGTTGATCCAAGACGCTGATGTGTTACTTCTCGATGAGCCCACAAACAATCTAGACAAAGCTGGCATCGCTCATTTTACTCAGTTTTTAGTAGATTATAAAAAAACTGTTTTGGTTATTTCTCACGATGCAGAGTTTTTGAATGCCTTTACGCAAGGCGTGCTTTATCTTGATGTCTATACAAAAAAGATCGAGCAATATGTGGGGAACTATTTTAATGTGGTCAAAGAAATAACAGCTCGAGTAGAAAAAGAAAATATGAAAAACGCTCAACTCGAAAAAGAAATTCAATCTAAGAAAGATCAAGCCAATGTCTTTGCCCACAAAGGAGGGCGACTACGTTTGGTAGCTAGACGTATGCGTGAAAAAGCCGAAGAGCTCGAAGACGAGATAGTCGAAGTTCGGAAAGAAGACAAGGCTATTCGACCCTTCACTATTCCGACTCAGGGCGACATGATAGGAGAATTACTAAATATTTCTTCTTTTACAACTATGAAAAATGGAAAAATAGTTAAACATAAAGTCTCAATCTCACTTAAAAAAAATACCCATCTACTTTTACAAGGTCCAAATGGGATAGGTAAGACGACTCTCTTGGAACGATTGGCTAGTGGTCTCTCTGATGGAGAGAAAGTCAAAGAAGGAATTCGTATTGGATATTATCGCCAAGATTTTTCTACTTTGAATTTTAATCATACAGTCTACGAATCTCTCGCTTCGGCTATGCTTGCAGGGGGAGAGCGACTAGATGAAGAACGTATGCGTTCTGTGGCTGCAGGATTTCTTATTACTGGAGAATTTATTCGGACAAAAATAGGAAGTCTTTCTGAAGGACAAAAAGGTTTGGTGGCTTTCGCAAGGTTAGTCCTCGAAAAGCCAGGCATCCTCATCCTCGATGAGCCGACGAATCATATAAATTTTCGCCACTTGCCAATCATAGCTGAAGCGCTCAATAAATACACTGGAGTTATGATTCTAGTTTCCCACGTTCCTGAATTTGTAAAACAAATCCGGATTGACGAGGTGCTGGATCTAGAGAAGTAGGATTTTGTGGTAAAATATTATGATGATTAAAATTAATATTTATATTGATGGTAATAATCTCTATCGTGGAGCTAAAGAACTAGGATTTGAAATTGATTATAAAAAGTTCCGAGGGTGGCTTCGTCAGAAATATAACCCTCAAAATATATACTTATTCATCGGACTTGTCCCGAGTCGAATTAAGTTCTATGAATATTTACAAGAATGTGGTTTCATTTTAATTTTCAAACAGACCATATCTGTTGACGGAAGAGTGAAAGGAAATTGTGATGCTGAGCTTGTATTAAAAACTGTTTCCGATTTTTATACCAAATCTTTTATGTCTTGTATTTTAATAACAGGGGATGGAGATTTTGGCTGCTTGGTTCAATTTTTGGAAGACAATAAGTCTATGAATTGCGTTATTGCACCAGATGAGGGTAAGTGTTCAATTCTATTGAAGAATAAAAATATTGAAATAACTTTTTTAAACGATCAGTATCACAAATTTTCCAAAAGAACCTAAAAAGAAAAAGCCCCCGATGCAGACGTATCTGCATAAGGGTCTTTTTCGTAATTATATGAATATTATACACTAAGGTTATCAAAATGCAAGAATGTAGCGTTGATGAAGCTTCGGCCGTTTCTTTTAAAGATAAAAAAAATTTCAAGAAAAACGAAAAAAAATTAAAAAGAATAATGAAAAATATAGAATAAATCAGAATTGATGAGGTTTTAGACTTGGAAAAGTAGCTTTTATTGGGCGTGTTGGTGCACAATAGAGCTAATCAAGGTTTGGTAGGGTAAACCTTTTTCCAAAGCTAGAGCTTTTACTTTCCATAAATCTCTTTCGGAAATTCTTATATTGATATTTTTAGTTTTGTCCAAAGTAGCTTTGGCGTATATTTTAAGACGCTTAATCTCTACTTTAAGGTTTGGATTTGGGACAATTTTTCTTTTATCATAATCCTTTAAAATTTCTTTTTCGTATTTATCTAATTCGTAGTATTTCATAAATTTTATTTTGAATTAATTATATAATATTTTGTTGCTTTGCGACTAGGAACAATAGTTTTAAAAAAGATTTTTTCATTATTCTCGATACACGGAACCAGATAAGCATAATTATTAA
Organism: Candidatus Nomurabacteria bacterium; assembly: GCA_943354905.1. Classification (GTDB taxonomy): domain Bacteria; phylum Patescibacteriota; class Minisyncoccia; order Phycocordibacterales; family UBA9973; genus UBA9973. The sequence continues at coordinate 18,512 of CALRDL010000001.1, read as the reverse complement.
TATTTATTACATATATATTTTGATTTGGATACTTTTTAGAGTTCGGGTGGGGATAATAGTCCAGAACTCTGTTGTCGTTTATTGCAATAATAATATCCTCAAAAACAATCTCTCTCTCTATTTTCAGCCATTCATTTTTCTCAGTACTCCAATCAAAATACTTCATTTAGATATGATATTACAAAGCATATGTTTTGTCAATAACTAATTGTGGAAAAACAGGGCAAGACTATCTTACTCGTTGTTTTTAGGTTCTCTTATAATGACTTCATTTAAGACTCAATATAATCTATAATTAGTTGATGGAAAATAGAAAATACACAATTCATGGTCCTGGGTTAACAGAGGAAACGAAAAAAGAAGTAAGCGACTTCATTGCTGGTTATGATGATATTGACTTCCTTGGACCTATTAAGGGAGAAATTCAAAAACCAGCAGAAATTGAGCAAATGATTTTAGAAATTAATCAATATCGAGAAGAAATTGCTACTGAATTGGGATTGTCAAAGCCTATACCAATAAGGGTTGGGCAGGTCCATTTGTTGCCACCTTTTGTTTTTAATGAACGCTATCCAAATTCTCCCGATTCAGCAGAAGGTCTACATGAAAATTTGGGTCACGGAATTTTTATAAAATATAAGGAATATAATAGTCCAGAACTTTTAAAAATGTTTTTGTTGCACGAAGGGATTCATATGGATTCATATCATGCATATTTTACAAGAAACCAAAATGATAATCCGATAGATAGTTTGTCAGGACAAACTCGGTCAGGGTATTCGACATCGACTCCATATAAAGAAAGAGAAAGTAATTACCTTAATGGTTTTAACGAAGCAGTGGTGCAAAAAATTACTTGGGAAAAAATCCGAATTCATTTAATTAGAATGAAAACCAACATGTCATATGAAAATGAAATTGCGGTTTTAGATTCACTGATTAAAAAAATTGCGATTAGATACAATGAAGAAGAAGCAGAAGTTTGGAGAAGAATAAAAATAGGTCTTTTTACTGGAGAAATGATGCACTTAAGAAGAATTAATAAAACTTATGGACCCAAGGCTCTAGAGGTTTTAGCTATGCTTACAGATGAATATGGGATAATTACAGAAAAAGTTCAAAAATACTTTCAAACTGATGATCTCAAAGAAAGATTAAAGATAGAGGAAGAACTTTTATCAAAAACAAAATAATTTTTAAAATCAACAAAGGGAGTCCTTTTCAGATAAAATATTTAATTCATATCTAAGGATTTCAAAAAGGTTTCGAGTTCTTTGCCTTTTATTTCTCTCAAAGATTTTGAGCCTAGGTTGCTGAGTTTTATGTTCATTATTCTTTCGCGTTTGAGGTCGGCGATTTCTTGAAAAAGGTTGGCGCACATTCGGCGGATTTGGTGTTTTTTTCCTTCGGTTAGAATTACTCGAAAAGAAAAATCATTTAATATTTTCACCTTACATGTCTGCGTAATATAACCTTCTATGTTTACTCCAGCTTCCATTTTTTGTTTAAAATTTGAACGAAGTTTATTGGAAGTTCGAACCAAATATTCTTTTTCATGAATGTATTTTGGATTGAGAAGTTTGTCTGTGATGCGTCCATCGTTGGTGAGGATGAGGAGCCCGTGGGAGGCTTTATCCAGCCTACCTAAAGGGAATAGATCTATGCGAGGAGAATTTGTTTCTATGCCAATAGGCTTATTGTAGGCAAAATATAAATATTCTTTTTTCTCAGCACCTCTTACTTCAACTTTATCTCCATCACTTACTTTACTACCGAGGACGGCTAGTTTACCATTAATAAAAACTTTCTTTTCTAAAACTAACAAATCAGCACCACGACGTGTGCTGATTTGTTTATCTGCTAGGTATTTATTTATCCGAATTGATATCATTACTATCACTCTACCATATTTATTAATGTAGGGGTGGGGGAGGTGTATTGTTTACTTCTCTAGTAGGTGGTACGAAAGCGTATCGAGCCGAAAGTATAAGTATAAGGATAAGGATGATAAGTAGTAACCATCCGAATATATTTGAAGGCAAAAATCCTGCAGAAAATACATTTCCTTCAAGCTGTATCTTGGTATTAGTATCTGAGTCTGTCGGTGTTGCTATTGTTGTGGCCTTGAAAACTTCAGCCGAAACATTTGCATTTACTGATTGAGGAGAACCAGAAGTGTCGATATAACTAAGCATAGCAGGGAAGTTCAATTGTGTTCCAGAAGAAATATTTTCTCGGACTCGGACTCGGACACTTACTTTGCCTTCACCGTTTGCTTTTAATGTACCAAAGTTGAAGATCAAAGTGTTTCCTAAGATTGAAGGATTGTTTGGACTTGAGAACATATAGTCCACTTCGTAAGGAAGAACTAATTGAAGTCTTAAGTTTGTGATAGCTCCTGTGCTAATGCTTTGGTAAGCGACTGTGTAATTTATCTCATCTCCTGGCTCTGGTCGACTGTTGTCTATATTGGGTATGATAGGTTGAGTCTTGTCCACTGTGGAAGTGATAAGTACCAGTGAGGTAGGAGCTACTCTTTGGGTGTTGGAAGTAAGTGGATGAACATTTACTGTTGCAGAATCCACTTTAGAACCATAATTGTTTACACAAGTTATCGTGTAAGTTCTAGAAGTATTCAATGATCCAGTAAAGAAAGATCCCGATCCAACATTTTTCGGTCCTGCCCATCCGACAGATCCACCAGTAGCAGTACAAGAATTCGAATTTGTAGTATACCAACGAATAGTTGTCGCACTATTAAAAGTGACAGATGTATTATCGGCAGAGAGTACTATACTTGGTTGAGGATTGTTGACAACAGTATTATATTTACAAGGGACAGAACCTCCATAATTTAATGCGTTTACATCTTGGCAAAGTTGAGTTTGATTTTTTATACGAACAGTGACTGAATCACTTTTTTCATTTCCGTTTTCGTTTTCACAAGTGATACGGAAAGTTGTATCTCCAGTCAATCTTCCAGTGTTGAAAGAACTTCCTCGGTTCTTATTTCCAGCCCATCCGTTTGTTCCACCATTTCCATAACATAAAGTTGCATTTGTGGATGTCCATCTTAGGGTAGTACTATCGTTCATGTCTATATTAGTATTGTCTGCATTTAAAGAGACACTAGGTTGACTTTGATTGTATCGACAAGGTAGATTTCCACCATAATTTATTGCACTCTGGTCGTTACAAGTTTGAGGAATTTGATTACCTACATTTACGGTTGTGGAAGTATTGGTCTGAGTTCCCGAAACATTTACACAAGTGATGTTGTAAGTTGTTGTATTTGTTAATGTGCCAGTACTAAAATTTCCGGACAAACTTTTATTTCCAGACCATCCGTTTGATCCACCATTTCCTGTACAAGATGTAGTGTTATTAGAATTCCAAGTTATGATACTTGAACCATTATAAGTCACATTGCTTGGGTTTGCGGAAATGTTTACTGTTGGAGCTTGGTTTGAACAATTTGTACTGAAAGATTCTATGTTTCCTGTTATGACACCTTCATCATCTGCACCCATAGCTCGGTAGTGGTAAGTAGTATTTTCTATCAATCCATGGATTTGCTGACTGAAGTTAGAATCAGAATAAAAAGTCTGACGTGTTGTCGAACTTCCTAGAGATTGTGTTGAACCCCATTCAAACCAAACACTTGCACTGTTACTGCCATTCATCACAATACGTCCACTGATAGTCGTAGTTGTAGTTGAATTGTTACATATTGTACTAAATGTTTGAGCTGAAACAGTAGGCGTGCTCACAAACATCGAAACGATGTAAATCAGACCAGCTATAAGTAATGTAATTTTTTTGTTCATTGTTTTTTATTAATTTTTTGGTAACGTTAAGATCGAGAATCTTGATCTGGCGTTGACGGTGATGGTGACTGAGCGATTGACCTGAGTTCCTTCACTGTTGTAACAAGTGATGTTGTAAGTCGTGTTAGCTCGTAGCGGACCTGTGTTCCAATCACTATTTAAACTTTTATTTCCAGCCCATCCATTTGTTCCTCCACTTGCTACACAAGAAGTAGCATTGAGAGAATTCCAAGTGATCAAGCTTGATCTGTTGGAATTTATATTACTTGGGTTTGCAGATATTGTAACTGTCGGATTTGGTACAACTACTATAGGAGCAGATGTAATATTCACAGTTTTTCTTTGTGTAGCTTGGGGTCTGCCTGCACCAGATGTTGCAAGATTCCAAACAGTAATTTGGAAAGCTTTAGCACCAACTGTGTTACAAGTTACAGTCTTTGTGATATTTAATAAATTATTTACAGAAAGATTAGGGGAAACAGTACAACCATTATCTAGTGATAGATATGATGATGGTAACAAAACCTCAGATGCATTTGTTGAATCCCAAGAAATTTCAAAAGGTGAATTTATTTGAGCCGAAGATGGAGCAGCCATAGAAAGAGTCGGAGCTGGAAGATTTACATGTTTACAAGGAAGTGTTCCACCATAATTTATTGCTGTATTATCTTGGCAAGTATGGGTTACAGGCATAGTTACCACAGAAGTAGAGTTAGCTAGACAAGGAGTTTCTGTCCAGTCGCTTTTTACTGCCTTAATACAATATGTGTAAGTTCCAGCAGGCATCGCCCATTCTGTTCCCGAAGTAAAATTGATGGGAGTATTTCCAGTTTGGTTCCAAAGAAAACTTCCATTTTTATAAATTTTTACAATGTTAGGATTTGGAGCAACATCAACAGAGCTCCATTTGACTACGATATTACATGGAGCTATACATGGAGTTGTGCTAGAGATAGTGGCTGACGGATTTTGAACTGCTTGGGTAGTAACTGTAGTGGTTGAACAATTTAGATCTCCACTTTCAGACCAATTGTTGCCTACTGCGCGGATACAATATCTATAAGTTCCGGCTTGCATATTCCAGTCCTTTTCAGAACCAGAAACATTTGCACTTTGGTTCCATAGGACTTGGCCATTTTTATATATTCTGACTATACTTCCTACGTTGTTTGAATTCCAATTTATTTGGACATCACATGGTGCAGTACAATTTTGTGTACTAGAGATAGTCGCAGTAGCATTTTGCTTAGCTTGAGCTCCTACTGTAACAGTTTTACAATCCAGATTTCCACTTTCCATCCAATTTTTGTTTACATTTCGAACACAATATTCATAAGTTCCAGCTCCTTTACCCCAATCAGTTTCAGAGTCTGATTGATTTCCGTATCTGTTCCAGATAAAGCTACCGTTTCGGTAGACTTTTAAAATATTTTCAACATTGCTTGATGTGATATTGACTTTAATATCGCAAGGTGAAGTACAAGTAGCTGGCGTTATTGAAATACTTGCAGTAGCTGGGGTCGTGTTTCCGGGATTAGTTCCACCAGCGTTGTCGCAAGTTGTACGGAAAGAAATTTGGTATGTAGAGATAGGTGTATTATAATTTTCGTTCTGAAAAAAAACTTTGTAGTAATATTCTGTATTTGGAGTAAGCCCATTGATTACTCGGCTTATATTTTGCTGAGAGTATGATGGGTAAAAAGTCTGGTGTGAGGTTGTATTGCCTAGAGACGGACTTGTTCCCCATTCAAACCATGCGGTTGTAGTTGGTTGGTTTGAATCTATAAAACCATTCAAAGTTGCACTATTGCAAGAAGCTACAGCATATTGTGCATTTGCTGGAGTAGTAAAAGCAAAAAGACCAAAAAACATAGTAAAACCGACCAGGAAACCTATATTAAGTTTTATTTTTGTATTTAATTGCATACGTTTTAATTATAACACTTTACTAATAAAATGTCAATACTTTAATTATAATCCTTATTTCGCACTCTACAAAACTATGACGCAAATGTAAAGGGCTTATTACATTAATTCATAACTTTGTAAAGTGCAGAAGAGCGGGTAAGCTCTTCTGCGAAGTTTTGAAGCTAAGCCCGGTAAGACATTGCTTCGATCACCCCCGGCGACCCTTAAGGATGGAAGCCGGGAGGTAAAACTAAAACGCAGGGCCCGGGGGGCGAATCCCTCCGGGAAACTGTGGCGGTGTTACCACCACCACAGTTTTTTTGCCACCTGCTCCACCGCAGTGGCCTGTGCCACAGAATCCTGCCACCGCTCCGCCGGCGAGTGCAACTGGAACTAACCACTTTTTATTGCGGTCGAGCCAGCTTTTTTTTGCCGGCGTGGATGGGGGGTTGTGGATGTGGGTGGAACGATCCACCCACCGCCGGTTGTCGATCCGCAGATCGACGTTGACCGGTGCGGGTGCCGGAGCGGACGGGGGCCCAGGGAGACCACGTTCCCCGTTTTGGCCTGGAGAGCCTGGGGAGCCGGTTTTTCCGTCAAGGGGTTTCGGAGGTGGTGGGAAGGGGACGAAGGCATAGACCTTGTTGTTGCATGCCATGAGCCTTAAGATCTCTCCTTTCTCATTGTAGACAAACAACCTCCCGGGCTCGGTTCGTACCCATCCTCGGCCTCCGATCCTGTCAGGCAAATCCATGTCGGCGCAACCGCCGTTCGGGTTGCCGTATACAGCCTCCCCAGTAGCAAGCTTCTGTGTCTTGAGAATGCTGGGCCAGTAGTAACGGGCGGTGGTAGCCGCCTCACATTCCTTCTGGGTTTTCCAGTAGTCCGGGTAGGCGAAGACGGCAAGGGAAGTGACGACGAAAAAAAACGGTGCGAGTTTCATTTGAAACTCCTTTCGATGTGCGTGAAGCCGATCTGATCAATCAGGGGCTTCATTCGGGTACATTTAAGCACAGTTGAGGGAGAAAGTCAAGGTTGTGAGGAACTGTGTAAGACTGTATAGTATAGATATATGAAAAAGCTTATTTCGAAACAAAAAAATAATTTAATAGTTAAAAAGAAAATAACCCATATTCCCGACCTTGGAGTAATTTCTAACGAATTAAAATTTTGGAAACAAATTGCTTTACAACAACAAGCACTCTTGCATGCAAAACATAACACATAAAAAAATTAAAAAAGGAGATGTTTGGGTGGTAGATAATATAAATGCTGTCGGACATATGCAAAATGGTATTCGCCCGCATGTGATTGTGACACAAGTTACAAGGGAGACAGTCACAGTTGCACCATGTACGTCAACAAAGAAAAAAATTCATCAAAAGTATGCAGTTGAAATTTTACCAACAAAAGAAAATGGTTTAAGTTCTGTTTCTTTTGTGTTACTTTCACAATCTTTCGCTGCAGATGTTAGTTTGTTGCAAAAAAAGCTTGGTCACCTAGATCAGAATGAAATTAATCGCATTCAGCTTGAATATGTAAAATATGTTACTGACTAATCCTAAAAAGTCTAACAGAACTTCATTTACTAGGCAGAATTCAGAACATATATACGAAATCATGTTGGAACATTTTCAAGATGGATGTTTTGAATGTCAAAAAATAAAAAAATATCTAGAAGATTTTATTGGTAAAAAATATTTTCAAAAAATTAAAAATAACGTAAGAAAAAATGGGTATTGTAAATGAATATTTTTTGATAACCTCACCCCTGCCTGCCGGTAGGCAGGCCAACCCTCTCCATTTTTGAAGATGGAGAGGGTGGACGCGTTTTCGCGGCCGGGTGAGGCGGAAATTAGGTTTGAAGTGTTGCAATTAGGTAGGGAATTTACCTTCTCAAAATAAAATATCAAAGAGAAGTTTATCAATAAAATTTGGCCACAAAAAATTTTCGTAGCCTGCTTCTCACTATTTTTTCTACTGAAAAATTATGTTCCGAACTCACAAATTTACCAAAAAAAGCAAAGCAGTTTGCTTTTTATCGTATAATTTGTGCCCTCAGTAGGAATCGAACCTACATCGCAAACTCCGCAAGCTCGCATTCTATCCATTAAACTATGAGGGCATATATATTAAATTTTATCAACCATCAAAAATCGGGGCAATATTTTACACTAGCAGTTTTTGATAAAAAATTCAAATATAAAATATCTAAAATCCGAGCACGTCCATAATCTTTTCGGAGGGATGGTCTTTCATTTCTTCTTCGATTACATCTTTTGAGGTCATTATGGAGTGGATGGTCTCTGCGTCTTCGTAATCTATAGGTATGGATATAATAGGGATGAAAAATCTTTCTGATTTTATAAAAAGTGTGGGTTTGAAGTCGACTTGGTCTGGATGGTCGGGGTGAGGTATTTGAACCCAAAAGGATTTGATATTTCCATAAGGATAAAATCTAGTGCCGATCTTGAGCCCTTTTTGGTTTAGTTCGTAATCGATCATGGAGGGTGGTCTGTTTGCAAAATGCCAAAGCAAAATCCCAGATACAACGAGTAAGGTCGCAAAAAAATAATTCTCAAAAATGATCGAAGCTATGGAGCTGGTGGCGACGACTATTCCAAGAGCCCAGAACCAATCCGGACTACGTTCACGTTCCTCGTATTCTTCTTTAGACCAAATCATCTTTTCTTGCATATATGTAATTATAGCAAATAATATTTAAAAGTGTACTATAATATGGTCATGAAAATAGAGAATTCAAACAACCCCCTCATTTTGGTCGTATTTGGAGCGACAGGGGACTTGTATCAAAATAAACTTTCAGTTTCTTTATTCAATCTTTTTACACAAAATCTTCTGCCGAAAGATTTTAGAGTTATTGGTTTTGCACGTAGATTGTTTTCTGATTTAGAATTTCAAAATCTCACTAGAGAGTCGATTTTAAATAAAAATAAAACTTGCGATAAACAAATTTTAGAAAATTTCTTGACTCATGTGAAGTACGTACAAGGGGATCTGACTGATTTGCAGAGTTTCCAGAATTTAAGTTTGGAACTTGGTAAAAAAGATAGAGAAAATAAAATTTGTAGCAATAAATTATTTTATCTTGCTGTTCCTCCCAATTTGTATGAAATAATATTTAAAAATATTAGTGAGGCTGGGCTTGCTATACCTTGTGCTAGAGATTTAGAATTATCCGCCTTCGCCACAGGCTCTGGCGTGACAAAGTGGACACGAATTTTAGTCGAGAAACCTTTCGGTAAAGATATGGATGATGCGAAAAAGCTAGATCAAATGCTGGGTAGGCTTTTTGACGAGATGCAAATATTTCGGATAGATCATTATCTGGCCAAAAAAAATATGCGCAATCTAATGGATTTTAGTTTTAGTAACGGTATATCTAAATCTTTGTGGAATAATCAAAACATCGAGTATGTAAAAATAGCTTTGTATGAAGATGATACTCTCAAAGATCGAGCGAATTTTTATGATGGCGTGGGTGCCTTGCGTGATGTTGGGCAAAATCACGTGCTTCAAATGCTTGCCTTGGTGGCCATGGAAGCTCCAGATAAAAAGCTTCATAGAGACATTCATGAAGCACGCAACGTTGTCTTTCAAAAAACTTCTTTAATATCCGAAAAAATAGTTCATGGACAATATGAAGGATATTTGCAGGAAAAAAATGTGGAAAAGGGTTCAAAGACAGAGACATTTTTCCGAGTGATATTGGGCATAGATAATAGTAGATGGCAAGGAGTACCTTTTATTTTGGAATCCGGCAAGGCTTTGGATAATAAAGAGGTCTTCGTGGAAGTTTGTTTTAAAAATACCAAGGGCTGTTTTAAATTTTTAATTTCTTCTCATAATAACGCTCTCGATGACGCGTATGAAAAAGTTTTCTATGATTGCATTTTGGGTGATCAGACTATTTTTGTGAGTACTGGGGAAGTGATGGCACAGTGGAAAATAGTAACTGATATAATTCAAAAATGGCAGAGTATTCCATTAGTAATTTATAAAAAAGGCTCTAAGGCGGAAGAAATTAAGTAATTACGGATTAGTAAGTGATTAGCAAGGACTGTCCTTGCTAATCATCGAGAGTTCTTTTTTAACCTATTTGTAGTATTCAAACAAGGCTTTCATACCAGCTTAATACTTATATTTCATCATAACCCCAGAATTTTTGGATCAATCCTTATGATCCGATCGTCTGTCGTTGATGGACTACCTCGTCCATCTGTGTTATTGGTAAGAATATATAACATGTTGTCGGGGCCGACAGTCACCGTACGCAAACGGCCGAACTTTTCTCTGAAATAGCTTTTTACTGCTTGCACTTTGCTGTCAGAAATAGACACTACATAAAGAGACTCCCCACGCAAGCCTGCAAATACCAAATGACCATTACTGTATGTCATGCCAGACGGTGCCCAAGTTTCAGATGAGCTTGAATGCAACTCAGGGGATATACTACCCACACTTGATTTTCCTCCTTCATTATCGGGCCAGCCATAGTTTGCGCCTTTTATTATTTTATTTACTTCATCATAGCCAGATGACACCCCAGAACGACCGTGCTCTGTGGCCCAAAGCACCCCCATCGAATCCCATGCAATTCCTTGTACATTTCTATGTCCGTATGAATACACTGCATTTGCAAATGGATTATCTTTTGGCACCTTTCCATTTTCATCTACACGCAATATCTTGCCTCCCAAGCTTTCTTTATTTTGTGAATTATCTTCATTACCCGCATCTCCAGTAGTAATATAGAGTAGTCCATCAGGGCCAAAAGCAATTCTCCCACCGTCATGATTAGACGCTCCAGGAATATTTTCTATAATGACTGTTCGATTTGAAAGTATCAATCCATCTAAAACATATCTTTCAACACTGTTTGAAAGTCCTCCATTACGGGCAGTCGTCATATAAATATATATGAGTTTATTTTCAGAAAACTTCGGATGGAGTGCAAGACCGAGTAACCCGCCTTCGCCTCGGTGAGCAACACCTCGAACTTCAATAACAGACCTGTCTTTACCGATACGCAAGAGCCTACCAGGACGTTCTGTAACCAACATATCTCCCCCAGGCAAAAATACGAGTTCCCATGGAATAGTAAGATCTTCAGCAATAACTTCTGGACTTTTTTCACCTTCTTTTATTTGACCCTGCTCAATTGAACTCTCAGTTGGTTCAAAAAACCTTGCTATTATTTTTTCTCTATATGTATATGCTGTTATGCCTATTACAATAATAATAAAAATAATTATGGTAGTTTTCATATTCTATTGATAGATTGTAAAACTTGATCTCTAGCTTTTAATACAACAATTTAAAGTATACTTCATTAGAAGTAAAACAACAAAGTAACTTTCTTAGTTTATAGATTAATTTATTATAAGTTATATAGATCAATACTAGTATATGTGTACAAGTCCATCCATTTATTTTTAATGGCTTGCAAAAAACTTTTAGATAATTATTTTTTATGCTAGATTAAGTTAATGGATATTACTGAATTTTTTGTAAGCATAAAGATTCCTGTGACTATATTTCATGTACTTAGTGTTATTTTGGGAATGGGTGGAGCTTTGATATCAGACCTACTTTTTTCTTTTTTTAGTAAAGATAAAAAATTGAGCAAAACAGAACTCTCGACTCTGGCTATTCTTTCTAGTATAGTTTTTTATAGTTTAATTTTTATTATTATTTCTGGTCTATTTATATTTTTATCTGACATAGCTAAATATTTAAATTCGGCAAAATTTTTAGCCAAGATGAGTATCTTGGCGGTACTTTTGGTAAATGGGTATGTGCTAAACAAAAGTGTTTGGTCACATCTTTTTAAAAAAGATTTCTTTATCTCACCAAGAGAGAAAAATGTCCGCAGGTTTGCTTTTACTTGTGGAGCTGTATCAGTGATATCATGGCTTTCAGTTGCCACACTAGGAGTTTCAAATAGTTTAAATATGAGTTATGCATCTATCATGCTTATTTATTTGACAATAATTTTCTTCGGGATTCTAGTTGCATTATTTGTGGAGAAAAAAGAATTTAATTGAAATAAACGACCAACACCCTTATGTGACGGGGTATCGTTCGAAGTAAAAGAACGAAGCTCTTTCACGCCCAAAGCTGGGCTTTGAGCAAACTTTTGTTTCAACCCCAGGCTTACGCCGTGGGGTATTCACAAAACGAACTCTGTTCGTTTTGACTGCACTCAGCGAAAGTAAACATGAGTACATGCTTACTTTACTCTTCGTTTGTCAAATAAAAATTTATTGAATCAATAAAAAACAATAAACACTATTACTTTTTTCGCTCCGGCTTGTTTTTAGTAATTTGTTGCAATAGATGTTAGAGTTTAAGTATGAAAAAATAAAGAATGTTCTTGCTTGCTCTTCAATAGACACTTTTATTGAAAGATCTGTCTAATTAGTATATAATTTTTTTATGTTCACTAAAAAATCTGTACCAGTATATTTGATTCTGATCTTGCTTTCCTTGTCTCTTCTTTTTGTTACAGCAGGAATGTTTTTTATTCCAACAAATACGGGTGGTGAATGTATGGGATGTATGTGGCTTGTAGTTGTTGACCCGTTTTTTGAATTGATTTTCGATCCATTACAAATAGTTCTTTCACCTATTCCGCATTTCGTTCTATCTTCTTTTTCAAACTTACCCATCGATAATGTATGGGTATTTCTTATTGGTGGATTATTTCTCAAATTTACACTGATTAGTCTTTTGGTGATTATTCCATTTTTACCTATGTTCTACATTATCAAACGAAAAGTTTTGTTTGATAATCAAAGGCGTTGGAAAATAACAGTATGGATAGTGTATGTATGTATTACGGTATTGTTTTCAGTTTACACACTTATACCCAGGAATCTTGTTGAGTCAGAGTCTATTTCTAATGCTCAACGAATTAGTTATATTTGTGGCTCTGATGTAAATTGTTTCCATACGATAATCAAAGGTGAGATAGGACAAGAATTAGATGATGGTATTTATTTCCCTCGACTTTATTTTACTATAAACGAAGAGACGGTATCCTTGTATAGCAAAGATCAAATCTCTAGACATGTTGATAAATTAGGGTTGAATGACGTGTTTAAATTAGATTATCAAGTTTCTTTGGGTATAAAAAATTATTCGGATTTTTCTCATGAAGAATGTCGTGTATATGCAAGTTATTATCAAATTGGTCTGGACGATCCTGTTGGTGTATGTGTTTCTAAACTCACAAATTTACAACCCATCAATTTTATCTTATTAGGTGAACCTTATGAGACGTTTGAGCAAGGCCGTATAATAAAACTGGGTCCATTTCTATTCGGATTGGGTTCTCTAGATAAATACGCTATGGGATATACTTTTTATTCTACCGATCAATTGGGGCTTAGGTTTTCTATAACTCAAGCCAGTTTAGATACATCAGATTTATTTTCAAAATTACTTGAGCCTCCAGTAAAATCACGGTGGCTAACAAGCAACAAAAGACTGGTATCAACCAAAGAAGTCTTTTTCCTTGGTCATCCTACAGATATTTTATACTTAGATTCTGTAAGTAGAATATCATTTATTGTAGGTGATTCATTTTTTATAGTAGAGGCAGCAGAGATATCGGAAAAATATGATGATATGAGTGATTTTGAAAGAGAATTATTATCTATGGCAGAAAAAGTGGCTGAACTTGCCAAGGCGGAAGATATAAAATAAAATATGAAAAAAGAAAATGGCAGAGTATTCCATTAGTAATTTATAAAAAAGGCTCTAAGGCAGAAGATATATAATCCCGTTAGAGGTCGTACAGTTTATAAATGGAAATAATTTGAGAATTATTTGTTATAAAATAGTTCTCTTAATTCGTCTTCTGAAATATTTCATCTACAACACGTCTTATTTTGACATGGCTTCCATGTTGTTCTGTGGACAAAATATGTAATGTTTATTGCCATGTTTAGTCGTTAATTTTAGATTCAAGAAACTCTTTTAATTTTGCAAATGGCTTGATTTGTAAATAAGTTTTTTGGTCGTCTTTTTCTTCAAGTGAAGCTCGCGTTACTGTATAACCTTGCGGGATAAAAATTTTATCCCAGCCATAGCCATTTTCACCTGATGGCGTTGTAGCTATTTCACCATCAAGTCCACCCTCAAAAAGTTTTAGATCTTGACCATCAAAATATCCAAATACACATCGGGCGGTTGCCTTTCTTGTTTTTCCATCAATCATTGAGCAAATAGTTTCAAAAGGTACTTCATCTACAAAAAATTTAATAAAAGTACCTGGTAATCTGCCAAGAGCAACAAACTCTAACGAAACATCCTCAACAATTACAGGCTTCTTTATTTTTTCATAAGCCTGTCGAACTTTATGTTCAACGATTTCTTTTAGATCTAGTGATTGAATTTCATCCAAATCAAGTTTTATATGTTCAACAGGAAAACCAAGGTATTTAGCGAGATAGTCAGCTTTCTTTTGATTACCTGTTATAAAAGTAATGTTGGTCATATTTTATCATCAAGCACTACTGCAATGCTCATTACCAGGAGTGTCTTAATCGTCTAGGTTGTTAAATCTCCGTCCTGACTACTTACTCTAGTAATTTTCTCTCCTTTTTTAAATACAAGTTGCAAACCATGTTCTTCTTCCCAATCACATTTACACGAAATCTTTACGTAAATATCCTCATCTCCTCTACCTCGTTTACCTCGCTGACTGATATAAATTTCTTTCGGATGTACATATTTCCATATATCAGATTTCTCTTTTACATCAAGTGGTTCTATGTCGGATTCGTCTAACATTTCCTTGTAATTTTCATAGACCAATTCCGATATATTTTCGCGATATTTTGAATCTAAATTAAGAAAACTTTGAACAGCAAGGTCGATTTTTTTAATTATAAATGAATCAATATCTTGTTCAATATCTTCTTCAATGGTGATAATAAAAGGTAATGGTTTGCCATCAAAAAAATTGACCTTAATTTCTTCACTTCGTAACCAACTCGAGACATCTTTATCTCTTTTTATTTCACCTAAACTTTTTATTGAGATCAAATCTATTTTCATATTTATTTTATATTATCATTCGAATTTAAAATAAAACTTTGAACCCGATTTCGTTTTAATGCGGGGGGTGCTAGACGAAGTTAGGGATAAAGTGGTCAAAATATTCCTTTATGGATGTTACCTTAACTGGCTTGAACATGTTCATAATTTTCTTTAGTAAAACTCTATATTATATCTTTTTTATAACCAGTGTAAGCTTTCACAATTTCAAGCGGAAGTGTAAAAATCACTGTATTTGATTGATCTGAAGAGATGTCATTAATCGATCGCGAGTGATGGCATTTTGATCAGGAACATCCACTGCTTTGACTCGCATGTCCACTTTTTGATATGACTGAAAAATAGGGACGACGATTCTCCAACCAGGCTGCATAATAGTGCTAAATTTACCGATGGTAAATTTAGCCCCTCTTTCATATTGATTGATTTGCTTGATACTTGAAAGCAACAAGAAGAAAACGATGATAAGAACAATAAATATATCCATGGGATTGAGTTAAATAAAAACATTAATAATTCTTACATGTTTAATTATAGCAAATTTTGAGATAAGATACCTTTCGCTCTAGTCTATTTCCTTTACTTATTCACGACCTTAATACTGTTAAGTATCATATCAAAGAGATTTTGATTAAATGATATACCAGTATGGTAGGAATCCCCATAAATACTAACTATATGTTCAGTCTCTAAGCCCGATTGGTTAGCTTTTAGATACCCGATTACATATGGTGTGCTATCGGCATCATTAAATGATCTAAATGCTTTATTCCCAAAGAGACTCGTGTATTGAGGTGAATATAGTACATTTTTTTCGTAGCTCGCTACTACATATTCTTCAGCAGTATACATTTTTTTTGTGATTTCATCGTATCCGTTTTCATCAATACTTATATCAATACCAGCATAGGCAAAGTGTCCAGGAGAAACTTCTTCACTTATGGAGATCGTGGCACCATATCCACCCCCAAACCCTTCTCGCACATAGGCGGCAAAGCCTGGCGGTAGTTCAAACGTCAAGCCAGAGTTTTTTAGGATAATTGTGTGTGGACCCGAAGACAAAGAAATGTTTGGAGATGTACTAAGAACTTTAGTCCTCGAATTTTTTGTATACACATAATAGGTTGTTAAGAGTAAAACAATAATAACAATAATAAGGCTGTATATTTTTTTATTCATATAAACTAGTATAACATAAGGCATAATACTTTTGGTTTCGTCTGGTGTCGTTCGGATTAGCAAGGACAGTCTTTACTAATCCCTTGCTAATTCATAGATAACAACTTAGGAAAAAATAGGAATGATTCCTGCGACGATGCCTATAATTATGTGAAAATAAGAATGTATGTTGTATTTTTTTGAAAATAGCTTGTGATTATCGGAAAAAGAAAAATTAAGTTTGAATTTATTTGATTTAGTTTAAATGAAGTTATGTTCATGTAGTTTTTATGTTGTTTTGGTGGGTAGTTTAGCAGGGTATTGCAACCGTTTTACTAATAATAAGTATTTATCAGGAATTCATAGTTAATTTGTCGATTTGTTTGATTATTTCATCTATTTTTTCATCATAAAAAATATCACCTCTTCGTCCATATTTTTTTATTCTTAAAAATTCTCCCCATACTCTGGTTTTACCAAATTCGTATGTATGCCATGTATTTTCATCGAGCGGACGATCAGTGCCAACATATAAGCCCGCAAAAGTTTGCTGAAGTATTTTTGTATTTGGAAGAAACTTTTTCAAACTAAGATATGCCCGCATAGAATCATGTCTTTTAAATATAAATAGAACTTTTTCATAGTTTCGGAAATCTAATAC
The DNA here is from genome assembly GCA_943354905.1 of Candidatus Nomurabacteria bacterium. Lineage (GTDB taxonomy): Bacteria > Patescibacteriota > Minisyncoccia > Phycocordibacterales > UBA9973 > UBA9973. The sequence goes on along the minus strand of CALRDL010000001.1, from coordinate 1,871 downwards.
TTTCAAAGCTTCAGTCACGTTGTCTAGAGTATTTGTGGATTTATTTTCACTAAAAAATTGAACTTCTGGAAACTTACTCAGATCTATTTTTTCTAGCAAAATTTCACTTTCAGATTTTCCAAGTTTTGGCGAATCCACAAAATCTGGCATACCACCAGTAACAAAAACTTTTCTTGAAATATTGTTTTTAAGTAGATTTTCAATTATCTGGACAACTCGGTCTGGTTCTCTTGGGGAAGAAAATTCAAAGATTAGATCTACGGGTTCAAGTTGAGTATCCGGACGAAAGCAGAGTTTTGTGAGAAGCTCTATTGCTTCTTGAGAAAGTTCTGGAGTTTGAGGATTCCTTTTTATTTCCTGAATTTGCATGTATTTAGTATATCAAAAAAATTAAGGAGAGAGCGAGAATTTCTTTCTCGATTAAATTTTTCCCAATGGTGGAGGCGGGCAATTTGGTACGCAGTTGGAACTTGTTTGTTATTAAATAAGGGGATATAGGAAATTTAATCAATTTGGTATCCCATATCTTTTGCAATTTCCTCAAATGTCATATTTTCTCGTTTTAAGGCAACAGCTTTGGTTGCTTCTATAGAATCGTCGAACCGATTAAAAATTTCTTTTTTCAAGATATCTTGCACTGTTTGTGTAAAATATTTAATTTCCTTATCCAATAAATTTTTTCTTCCTGTTGCAAATACCGGCTGGAATTTAGACCATTCTAGCATGCGGTGTTTATAATAAGTTTTGTATTTATCGGAGATAGACGTTCCCAGTTTTAAGGTATTGATTGCATCTGAAATATCTAAATTTTCTTCTCTAAATATTGCGTCTCCTTCAGCAATAAAAACTTCCGGATTTTCTACCCCAGCTGTCCCCAGATCTGCGAGCGCAAGAGCCCTTTCGATTACCGAGGATTGTGAATTTCTATCCAAATTAGGTTGGATAACTGTACCAGCCTTGGAGTAAAAACTAGGGACAGTCATATCAATTTGTGCTCGGATTACCCTCTCGTCATTTAAGTTAAAGGTAGCTGGTTTACTTTGATTAACTTTATGCATATAAGCTATGGCTTGATCAGCACTAGCTTTTTCGTTGGTTATGGTCGTACGTTTACGCACGATCTTTTGATAGCCCGTATATGGATTTGGATTACCATTTACAGTCTTTGGTTCTGTTTCTTTACTCTCAGTAAAATCTTGTATTGTGTCGTGGAAAGCTGCTCCAAGTTTTCCAATTTGTATCACCCTTTCAGAACCCACGTTTATTTCTTCTCTTTTTAAAATTTCAATTATTTTTTCAAACCTTCGAATAACAGATTTTGTATGTTCTATATTATGGAAAGCAAGAGTTTCTGGATTTGGTTGGCCTTCGGGTGATTTTCTGGAAGATAAAGCAGCAATTTGTTCTAGTGCCAATCTGATCCCATTTTCAATTACTTCTGATTCAATTGACTCAGTGTTGCTATGTGTTTCCATAAATTGATTATATCAAATTTGTTGGCGGTATGTTCTGGACAAAGTTCGAAATTATTTCGGGCAAAATCCAAATTTTGCGTTAGGCAAGACCTAACGCAAAACAAGACCTAACGCAAAACCTTGCTAATCCATTTAAAACTTAACAACTGGGCGGAGACGGTGAGATTCGAACTCACGGTCCCTTGCAGGACTCTCGTTTTCAAGACGAGCGCGTTAGACCTCTCTGCCACTGATTGGGGTAAAAGGGGGTAAAAGGGGGCAGCCACCATTCTTTTGTAAAACTTACATTAATAAATTCTTTTTCGGTCCACCCTAAGACTTTAAAGTTGATTCAATATGGTATTTTAATACCATATTATCAACCCATTTTTCTTTTAATTGCGTGGTAAATTTCTC